>CALFOL010000180.1 GCA_937919915.1 uncultured Planctomycetaceae bacterium | reverse complement strand
CTCGCCGGATTCGGAAAACAATTCCAAATTTGCTTTCAGTAATTATGATAATCTACTTACAGGCGGGTGCTTACGTCCTGGCACGCTACGGAGGGGATGAATTCGCCTCCATCTGCTGCGGTTGTCAGCGCGGTGAAATCGAAATCCCGCTGATTCGCATCCTCGAGAACATCAAGACCAGCTTCGCAAAAGCGGTCGTCGCGTTACCACCTCTATCGCTTTCAATCGGGGCTGCCGTTGTACATACAGTGCGAACTTCGGACCGGGCTGAGGATCTTATTGAACTGGCGGATATGTGCCTGTATCGCGCCAAAGACAATGGTCGGGACGGGGCCTTCAATATTGAACTCGAAGCCTTCAATCAGAAAACTTCAGCACCTGTGCAGGTGTTATCTGCGAGCACAGTGAAGTCCGCACTCGAAATCGTTGGTGACCGCACATCCTGAATATCCTACTCGGACTGTTTCAATGTCACGGTTGCCGCAGCGTGTTCGTCCACTTCGTCCGCGTAGAACCAGGCGGATTTCAATTTCATTGTGGAATACAGCTTCGCCTGATCAAAGAAATGCGGTGAAGCACGACGCCCGCTGACTCCGAACGGCATCACGCTGTTCGCACGAATTCGATCAGTGAATTCCACAACCGCCATATAGGACGCCCCAACCACAGCGAAACGTTGTGTTCGCAGAAACGGGATCTCTGGTGAAGAGTACACAGTATTGATGACTCCCAACGGCCCTGGTACACCAGCACACGGCAGGCTTTCGAAGAATGGATTCAATCCCACGCCGGCATGTTGCACATCCGGCTGATCCGCGACGCGTTGCAGTCGGTGAGCCTTGCCCCACGGATGCTTCCATGTTCCGTACAGCCCTTCGATCTTCCCGGCTGCCGTCTTCAACGCCTGAAACCAGGTTGCTCGGTCGTGGAATTCACGCTTCAATGTTTCTGCCGGATACCCGAATCCGTAAAGCTGCTCGTACCACGCAACGGTCAATGTCGTTTGTGTCGATTCGGCCGCGCTGCGAAAGTCCCACTCGTTCAGATGTTTCCAGTACGGCGCAATTTCCTCCGCCAGTTGAGGATCCGAGATCTTCAACTTCGCATAGTCGGCCGCCAGCGCAGGAATCTCTGTCAGTGCCCAATACAGCCGCGTGTCGTACGACAGCGCCTGCAGTTGGTCGAACGTCAGATCGTCCACATCCTCCAGAATCAGTCGGGACAGCTTTGCCCGGCGCATATCGACATCCGCATCTTCAGCCATGTAGGTCGGAAACTTTGCCCGATCTGGATTGTGCGATTTCGTTGTCGTGAATGGTGAGGAGTTACAGCTCTGCACATACCCACACGGCGGGTTCAGAACCTGAGGCAGCTCGTCGAAAGAATGTGTCCCCTGCCAGTCCGTGCGAGGATCGCTGCCATCGACTGGTTGCTGCCAGTTGAACGTCGAATCACGCCGGGGAATCGTGCCGTTGTACGCGTAGAAGATGTTTCCGGCTTTGTCGGCGTACACCACGTTAAACATAGGGATCGCACAGTGACCGATGGCTGCTTTCCATTCCTGAAAGTTCGTCGCCATTACCATGCCCCACGCTTGAGTCACGCGGTCCATGTCGAACAAACCAGCCAGCTGAACGGCGACATATTTGTTGTCGCCGTCTTTCCGAACGATCGGGCCGTGATGTGTTGTACGAAACGTTACGTGCTGCTTCGTGAGTTTTCCCCCACGTTTCACGATCAGAGTTTCTTCCCACTGCGTCGCCTGTCGGTGCCCGGAACCGACGCGGTAGTTCAAAGCGTTAGCGGCATCGTCGAAGGTCACATACCAGGCATCGGCAACATCCGGATCATTGACAGTGTACGTCCAGCCGAGATGCTGATTGTGACCAATCGTTGGAAAGGGATTTCCGAAGAAACACGCCCCGGTGAAATTCAACCCTTCGCCGCTGCTGACATGCAGCTCATAGAACTGCCCCATGCCGTACCACGGCTGATGCGGATTCACGAACAGCATCGGTGCTCCGGATTCTGTTTTGCTGCCGGAAATCGCCCAGGCATTGGAACCGATGGCTTCGCGGACCGCTTCGTCGAATCCGGTTTCCACGGCCGGCGGCAGATCCCACGAATTGAAGTCTGCGCCTTGTTCCCACGCTTTCGCGCTGACGGCGGCAATGTCCTGGCCGTTCCGGTCGCGCGGCTTGCCGACGTGGACTCGCCGATAGACGAACTCCAAAATCATGTGGCGGTCCATGGCGACGACATACCAGGGTTCAAACCGGTCGATCAGGCGGACTCGTTCGTCGGGATGTTGCTGCAACCAGCGATTGATCCCACCGACGTATGCGGCTGCCATTCCCTGATGCTCGAGCGACAGTTTGGCAAAGTCCTCGCGAGATCGTCGGGCAATTCCGAAGCTGCGATTCAGGATATCAGACCGAACACCATCTTCACCGACAACTTCTGAATGACGCCCCAGCGCACGGATGCAGGTGTCTTCCAGTTGCCAGAAGTAGTCTTCCGCCTGAGCGTACCCCATGCCAAAAAAGGCGTCCGCATGCGTCGTGCCGTGAATATGTGCCACGCCCCATTCGTCCCGCTGAATGGTGGTGTCGATCGTTGAGATTTCTTCAGCAACAACGCTGATGGGCAACACGCAACAGACGACGAAAATAGCCAGCGAACAAAATGGTTGGTACATGGAATATCTATCTGCGAATCGGGGTCCAATTCTCGATTCTAACATGTGCCGCCAGGTTTCGAAACGCGACGAGGCTCCGTCCGGCAGGCTGCATTGCGATGCGGATTACAGCGGATTTCGCTGACTTGTGGCCGCGGGGCAAGCGTTTCGATTGAAGAACGTCGATTCCCGCGAGCGCCTACCGTTCACAACAATCGGTAAACTGCTCTAGTTTTCGCGGCGAACCGCGTATCCGGCGATCGCTTCCAGAATCTGGCGATCGGTACTCTGAGCGAACGATCTGAGATCACGTATCGCACGACCAACAAGCTGTTCGGCAGTATCCAGCGCAGACTGTACGCCACGCTGCATCAGACCGATTTGACGAAACTCTGTCGGAGCCACCAAACGCTCTCCCCGCAACCATTCGTTCAGTATACGCAGTTCGTCCTGGGCAACGGTCGAGCTGTCAGTGGCACCGGTTTGAAGTGCTCGCAGTACCGGCAGCGTGCGGCGCCCGTTCTTTAAATCGTTGCCAGCATCTTTTCCGGTGGACTCCAGCGACTGAGTCACATCCAGTGCGTCGTCGGCGATCTGAAATGCCGTCCCCAGCCGTACGCCGAAACGCCATGCTGCTTTGCATTCTTCTGCAGATCCACCAGCCGAGGCAACTCCTAACTGACAGCTCAGAGCGAACAACTGCCCCGTCTTGCCGCGCACGATACGAAAGTAATCGACTTCCGAATTCGAACCTTCCAGCCTGGCAGCGATCTGATTCAACTCGCCCTCGCAGATGCGGTCTGTCGCTTTGCCGATCAGAACACAGGCGCTGGGGTCTCCCGTCGTGGCTGACAAATGAAACGCACGTGAGAACAGAAAGTCGCCGAGCAGCACACTGGTTTCTGTATTCCAGCGACGATGAACAGTAGCCACATGTCTGCGCGTCTCTGCTTCGTCGATCACATCGTCGTGAACCAGAGTCGCCATATGAATCATTTCGATGGCGGCTGCCAGAGTCTGACCTTTACGTGTCGCCGTTCCAGCAACCATGCGATTCATCAGTAACAACAGAATCGGGCGGATCTGCTTGCCGCGATATCGCGACACATGCTCCAGTACGTTAGCGACAAATGAGCTCGGACTGTGCAATGACTGCTCAATAATCTGATTCACGCCCTGCAGGTCAGCAGACAGGTGTTGCTGAATCTGAGCTTTAAGATCTGTTGCAGACAGCAGTGCAGAATTCATGATCAAGTCTTTATGCGAGAAAAATGGCCGCTGCGGCCACCGGTCTTTTCCAGCAAACGCACAGACTGAATTTCCATATTTCGATCCACAGCCTTACACATGTCGTAGATCGTCAACGCAGCAATACTGACCGCAGTCAGTGCCTCCATTTCAACACCCGTTTTACCAGTGACAGAGACGCTGCTTTCGATTCGAATCGTTCGATCGTCAGGAAAGGAGAAATCCACCGTCGCAGCGTCCAGCCCCAAAGAATGACACAGCGGAATTAGTTCATCTGTGCGTTTGCTGGCCATAATGCCCGCCAATCGAGCAACTTCCAGCACGTCGCCCTTTGCGCTCTTCCGTTCCTGTACTATCCGCAGAGTGCTGGGCTGCATTAACACGCAGCCTTCAGCTTTTGCCGTCCGCAGCGTGACCGGCTTTTCGCTGACATCCACCATGCGACTGGCGCCATTTTCATCAAAATGGGTAAGTTCAGACATTGGGGGTAAGTCCGGTTTAGGGAGCTGATTTGCGTGACTTCGATCTGGTCAATAGGATTTTAGCCGATCAGTTTCTGAACGTCTTCGGCGGTGAACTTATTCGCCAACCGAGCCCCCAGTTGACTGACAACACGGGCAGCGGCATGTGAAGCTAAATGTCCTGCCTGCTTCCACGTCATACCGTTGGTAATGCCATATAACAAACCGCCAGCATACATATCGCCTGCACCGGTGGTGTCGATGGCTTTGACGTCGACGCCTTCGATTGCGATCGCTTCGCCGCCGTGCATCAGGATCGATCCGTTGGCGCCTAAAGTCATCGCCACGGTTTCGCAGTGCTTGTGGATTTCCGCTGCACACGCAATGGGATCGTCTTTGCCCGTCAGGCTCATGGCTTCTTCTTCGTTACAGAAGAACAGATCCACCGGGCCTTCCACCAGGCTCCAGATTTCATCACGCAGCATGTTCACCAAAAACGGATCGGAAGCGGTGAAGGCCACCTTAACGTTGTGCTTCTTCGCGAGTTCAATCGCTTTGTAAGCGGCCGCCTTTGTGCTTTCGCCAGTCAGCAAATAGCCTTCGACGTAGACATACTTCGACTGCTTGATTTCTTCTTCGTCGATGTCTGCTTCTGTGAGTGTCGCGGACACCCCCAGATTTGTGATCATGGTTCGCTGTGCGTCTTCGCTGATCAATACGGCGCACGTGCCACTTTGGCCTTCGGCTGCGGGAGTCACTTCAATTGCGACACCCATTTTCCGCATGTCACACAAAAAGAAATCGCCAACCTCGTCCGCGGCAACTTTTCCAACATAAGCTGCTTTGCCGCCGAAGTCAGCGATGCCGACGATCGTGTTCGCTGCCGATCCGCCAGCACAGCGATTTAGAGGCAGACCTTGCAGTTGGGCAAGCACTTTTTGCTGCTGAGCGTCATCGGCCAGAGTCATGATGCCTTTGTCGAAACCAGAAGCCGCCAGCAGTTCGTCACTGACCTGAGCCTGAATATCAACCAAAGCATTGCCAACACCGTAGACGTCGTATTTCATGTTCATTTTGCTGCTAAGGAAATCGTACTGCGGAAGGAAGTAAAAATAGAAACTCTACCCGTGTTGGGTACCACCAAATAATTGCGGCGTACGGTAACACAAAGTGCCAGACCATACATCGTGGCAATCCCGGCGATCAGCAAATTGCAGGATCGGGGACTCGCAATGCCTTACGCGGGAATCTCACGGGACGGAAACGAAGGCGTTGTCGGCAGCTGTAGTCGGGTTTCTCCGAAACTCGACCGTTGTGAGTGAAACGAATTCACAGCGGGAAACAATTCTTTGCGGCAAGTCCGGTGTCTCTTAAGTTCGTTCGTTTAAACCACTCTAAGCCCTGTTTTTCCAGTCGATACCGGACAACGTGGCGAGCGCCAATTGCAGCGCGTGTGTTCCGTTACGGCCGTGCCCCTGAGCCTGAACGGCAGCATAGAGCTGATGACCAAGAGCAAGTCCGGGCATCGAAAGCCCCATGCGGCGCGACTCTTCCAGAGCGATTCCCATGTCTTTCAGGAAGTGCTCAACGAAAAAACCCGGATCGAAGTTGTTGGCAATAATTCGGGGGCCAAGGTTTGTCAAAGACCAGCTACCCGCTGCGCCGCTGCTGACAGACTGCAGCACGGTATCCAGATCCAGGCCGGCCTTGTAACCATACAGCAAGGCTTCACAAACGCCGATCATGCCTGTCGAAATCAGAATCTGATTCACCATTTTCGTGTGCTGACCGGAACCGGCTTCTCCCTGATAGACGATCGTCTTTCCCATGGCCTCCCAGCAGGGTTGAAGAGAGTCGACCACCGCTTTGTCGCCACCGATCATGATCGACAGCGTCCCTGCTTTCGCGCCGATGTCGCCACCGGAAACTGGTGCATCGACGCTGCTGACGCCTTTTGCTTTCGCCGCTTCGTGAATCTCGACGGCCAGGGACGGCTGGCTGGTCGTCATGTCAACCAACACACTTCCCGCCGCAGCACCAGCCAGCGCGCCATCTTCGCCCAACAGCACGTCGCGCACGTCATGCGGAAATCCGACGATAGAAAAGATCACGTCAGAGTTCTCAGCGACAGCCTGAGGCGAATCCGCCCAGTTGGCTCCCTGATCCAGCAGCACCTGAGCCTTCGCTTTCGTCCGCGTGTAGACCGTGGCGCTGAACCCGGCCTTCATAAGGTGGCCGCACATACTGGTTCCCATTACACCAGTGCCAATCCAGCCAATTCGTGTTTGCCCGGGAACGATCGCTAATGAACTCATAAGATGGTGTTTCCGTTTTCGTATTTCTTCTTGAACCAGTACTCGTCGTTTGGTGTCGTCAGCAATTCGGTCCGCTGACGGACTCTGTCGCCGACTTGGCCACTTTGACGGGCAGCGGAGGAAGCTCTTCTTCCAGAATGCCCTTTACCTTGGGAAGCAGCAGGAAGCCTTCAACCACCATCCAGATCTGAATTCCAAGGATTGCCGCTCCTGTCCAGAACAGCAGTGTTTTTTCGTGGTGCCACCATCCGGAACCGCTGTTGAACATGTTCCACAACATGGCCCACGCGGGCAGAATCATCATCAGCACCATGGGAATCACCAGAAACCAGATACGTTGACCGCGCCGCCACAGATAGAAAACAGTGACCATGAATGCGAGCCCCGCTAATAGCTGATTGGTCGCTCCGAAAAGCGGCCACAGTATCAAACCACCCGTTCCGGGTACGTTGCCAGGAGCCGGAATCATTGCAACGATGCCCGCCGTGATGACGGCAAACCCCGTGGCCAGGTACTTGTTTGTCAGAGGAGTAATGCGCAGCGTATCGGCGAGTTCCTGGATCACGTACCGTTGTAATCGCGTCGCGCTGTCCAGAGTTGTTGCTGCGAAGCACGCAACCAGCACGGCGATGACGCTGATACTTAGCTTAAGGGGCAGGCCGATCGATGTCAGAAAATTCCCGGCACCATTCACGAACGCGCCGACCTTACTGCCGAGACTAAACTCTGACCAGGATTTTCCAACATCGTACTGTCTCGCCCATGCGGCCTTACCGATGACATGCGTGCCGTCTTCTGCGAGTCTCGGTAGATAGTCGTAGCCGCCGGCCGCCTGCGCATCGTTGACGCGATCGAAGGCCCCCATTCCTACTCCGGCGCAACACGCCAGAATCACCATGACAGCGAGTCCGCCTTCCAGCAACATGGAACCGTACGCCACGTACTGAGCATCCGTTTCGCAATTGATCTGTTTGCTGGTTGTGCCGCTGCTGACCAGGCAATGAAACCCGCTACAGGCCCCACAGGCAATCGTGATAAACAGAAACGGCCAGATGGGCGGCGCGTCGGCAGGAAGTTGCGACGCGATCATCGGGGCGCTGCCCTGCAGATCCGTTTTGCCGGTTGCTCCGGCAATCACAATGCCCAGCATCAATAGCCCCAGCGCAACAACCAGCTGATGGCTGTTGATGTAGTCTCGCGGTTGCAGCATCAGCCAGACGGGCATCACTGATGCAAAGAAACAGTAGGTCAGCAGGATGATGGTCCATGTCGTCGTGGCATTCAGAGGGCTGTCTTCGCCCAGATTCAACATGCTGTTGACCGAAGCAACCGCGCCGTCAATTTTGATCGGAAACGCGTAGGCTCCCAGCCCAACGCAGGCATAAATCACCACCAAAGCTGCCAGTGATGGTGCCAACAACCCTCCGCCCTTCTTGTACACCCAGACTCCGATAAACATCGCCAGTGGTAAACTGACCCAGGTGGCCAGCACACTTTCCGGGTAGATGCGAAAGATCGACGCAATCACCAGGCCAAAAATTGCCAGCACAACGGTTAACGCCAAAAACAGCACGACCAGGAACAACACGCGCGCTCGAACGCTGATTAACCGTCCCGCGACTTCCCCCACCGTCTGGCCACGGTTTCTGAGTGACACCACGAGGGCTCCGAAGTCGTGCACGGCTCCGATGAACACCGAACCAAAGAACACCCACAACAGTGCCGGCAGCCAGCCCCAAAAGACCGCGATCGCAGGGCCGACGATCGGCCCTGTTCCGGCGATACTGGTGAAGTGATGTCCAAAAATCACCTGTCGCTGCGTGGGCACGAAATCCACGTCGTCACGCAATTCGTGTGCAGGCACGACGGCATCGTCGTTCAGCTGGAAGACCTTGCGCGACAGCCAGCGTCCGTATGTGTTGTACGCGACGATGTATCCGACAAACGAAAGGACAGCAATGAGTAGGGTAAGCATATAAGATTCTCGCCAGTGTGATGAGAACGCGGACGTCCTGTTTGCAGAAGAATACTTACGAATCACTCACCAGGCAACTCGTGAACTGATCCACACTGCGGGAAGGTCGTACCTGATACTCGGCGCAAAAGAAAACGCCCTGCGAACAATCGCAAGGCGTCAGGTTGTCAGATGTCTTTGTCAGTCACCAGGTAACAGGCTGCTCTACTGGCCGTGGTAGCTATCGCTCTGTGGACAGCAGGCTGGCGGAGCAGGCTGCACATATTGAATCACAGGAGCCTGCTGGACAACAACTGGACGCTGAATGAAAATCGGCACTCGATATGTCACTGGCACCAGGTACTGAACCTGTTGAACCTGGCCGTATCCACCATAGTTGCCGCCGTATCCACCGTTTCCATAACTCTGCTGAGGAAACGAGTAGGAATAGGAATGATTGTATCCGCCATAGTTAAAAAACTGGGCCGACGCAGTTTCTGAAACGGCGAGCAGACAAATAGCCGCCAACAGGCATGATCTATACATAGTCAGATTTCCGAATAGGAGGTGTTTGGAGCAGTGAACGCCGGCCGCCGTGGCGAGCCCTCCCAGCTTGTGTAATTGCCGCAAATATACACATTCATTTCAAGTGGTTATCCCAAATTCGCTGATACTACCCCCAGAAATCCGTTGGCCATTTCGTGTGGGAAATTTGCAGATACAGGCCGATGAATCGCTGACCAACCGTCCTCATTGTTTCCTGAATCGTCTGTTTTACCAATAAAAACACTACGCATGGAATCAGAAATTGCTGACGGAAAATGAATCGCCCCGGTCGCGTACTCGCCGCAAAACACTCCACGGAATTCGGAATTCAGTCAAGAATCCCTATTTCTGCTGCGACACCGCTGACACAATCTGCAACGCAGCCCGAATTTGCTCAAAGGTATGCTGCACCGTCAGTGACATCCGCAGGCGATCCGTTCCATCTGGCACTGTGGGTGGCCGAATCGCAGGCACAAAGAACCCTGCTTCAGATAGTCGACCGGAAAGAGCGACGGCTGAAATCCCGTTCGGTGGCAGGATCGGGATGATTGGTGCGACGCCCACACCGACGGACTTCAGTTCCAGGATTTCGATTTCTCGGTGAGCAAACAACGTCAGTTCTGCCAGACGATGTCGTCGCTCAGGCTGCGACCTGATGACCCGCAGAGATTCCCGCATTGCTGCGCAAATGGCAGGCGGCAGAGCGGTAGAAAAGAACTGAGTGCGAGCCGTGTTTCTCAGCAACGCAATTGTTGTTCGGTCCGCCACGGCGAAGCCTCCCAATCCACCCATTGCCTTGCTCATCGTACCGATTCGCACCAGTACGCGTTCTTCCACGTTGCAAAAGTCGCTGGCACCACGACCGTAATCGCCAAGCACACCTGTCCCGTGAGCCTCATCCACAATCACTGCTGCGCCAAAACGTTCGGCAACATCGCACAGCTCCTGGAGTGATGCGATATTTCCGTCCATGCTGTACACTCCATCCGTCACGACGTACAGACGTTCGTACTCACCCTGCCGACGCTGTAGAGATTCGCTCAATGCTTCGAGTCGATCGCGGCGGTAAACCAACATCCGTCCGTCGCATGACTGACAGGCGTCAATGATGCTGGCATGGTTATCGCGGTCACAGAACACGGCGTCGCCCTTTTCTACCAACCCGCTGAGCACACCGAGATTCGCGGCATATCCTGTGGGAAACAGCAGAGCCGACTCGGTGCCTTCGAAAACCGCGAGCTCCGCTTCCAGGGCCCCGTGCCAGCGACTGCGTCCGCTCACCAGTGCGCTGGCGGTCGCTCCCAGTTGCTGATTGACTACCGCTTGAAAGTCGGGACATTGCCAGACTTCGTGAGCGAGATTCAGGTAATCGTTGCCACCGAAATTCACCAACCGCCTGCCCTGAATCTCGCAGGTACCGTCGGGGAATGAATCAACCGTTCGCTCAGTCCGTAACCGACCCGCTTCTTCCAGATGGGATAGACGTTGGCGATACCGCTGAAGATGCCGACGCGTTGGCTCAGACCGCGGGTTCATGAGAATCTCCAGTACGGTTTCGCAGAACCATACTCACGGCATGTCGCCTTAGTAGCAAGGTCACAGTCGAACACCTCAAACGTCAACTCGCCGCCGGTTGCTTCTGTGACTCTCTCGAATGCTCCCGCCGTTAGACGAGTCACATACCCACGATTTCCACTCACGGGGCCCTCATAGTCCAGATACATCAGACGATGATCGGGAATCGCTTCAGCCGCAAGCCATCTGTCAGGTGCGAATGCGTCCAACAATCGCCATGCTTTCAGTACATCGGATTCCTGGATCAGCAGGTCCAGGTGCGGAAACGGATGATCGTGTTCAAGAATTACGAATCGGGTTCGCGGGGTATCAGGCACGACTCAGTTATTTGTTAAGCGGATTCAGTCAGCAGTCTTGGTCTTTGGCGGCAATCGTCTGGGCAAAACCGCAACGCCCAGCCTCAGATCAGTTCCCGAATTGGCTCACGTGTGTCGACCAGGAACTGTGGTCGACCAGATGGATCGTCGATGGTCGTTGACATGGGGTCGAGGCCGAGATTGTGATAGGCGGTGGCAACGATTTCCTGCATGTCCACCGGCCGATTGACGGCCCGTTCGCCGAGCCTGTTGGTGGAGCCAATGGCTTGCCCGGTCTTCATTCCGCCACCAGCCATCAACGCGCAGCTGACTTGCGGCCAGTGATCTCGTCCACCGTTGGCGTTGATGCGTGGCGTTCTGCCGAACTCACCCCATACCAGCACCGTCACATTGTCCAGCATGCCGCGTTCGTCAAGGTCTTCAACCAATGCACTGACCGCCTGGTCCAGTTTGCCACCATGATCGCGTACCAGATCGAAGTTCTTGCCGTGACTGTCCCATCGTCCAAAGGACAACGTGACAGAACGCACACCGGCTTCGACCAGTCGCCGAGCCATCAGGATATGATCATTGCAGGTGGGAGCACCGTCGTATTGATACTGATACGGTTTACCGTCTCCGTAACGAGCTCGCACAGCTTCCGGTTCCTTGCTGATGTCCAGCGCGTCCGCCAGCTTGCTGGAGGTTAGCACACCGAACGCAGCCTGCGTAAACGAATCCATGCCTTCCATCGCCCCCGTCGCGTCAGCACTGCGTTTCAGGCCGTCCAGGCTTGTGAGCAACTGCCCACGATTCTGCAAACGATCCAATGAAATACCATTCAGTGTCAGGTCGTCCATTCCCTGACCGTTCGGACGAAACGTCTGATGGGCAGCACCCAAAAAACCAGGATCGCCAGGTTCAGACCATGGCCCATGTTGCGTCTTTGCTGCCAGAGCAACCGTTGCCGGAATCGACGGTGAAGTCGGGCCGTACACTTTAGACAGTACACTGCCGATACTTGGTCGACCGCCGAGAGATCCCAGGCTCCCCCGATCCCAACCACTGAAGCACTGAAAGGCATCGTGTCCACCGGAACATCCGACAACAGAACGGATCACAACCAGCTTATCCATCATGGCCGCCAACTGTGGAAAGCACTCACCAATCCGGATGTCCGGGACCGCAGTGGAAATCGGACCGAACTCGCCACGAATCTCCGCCGGCGCTTCCGTCTTGATGTCCCACATATCCTGATGAGGCGGACCGCCTCCCAGAAAAATATTGATGATTGCCTTGTCTGATTTTCGCGCTGCTGATGCTGCGTCGGCACGCATCAAATCCGCCAGCGACACACCTCCCAAGGCACCGGCTGACAGGCCGCCGATCTTCATAAAACTGCGTCGAGAAATTCCGTCACAATAACGCGTCTTTTGACCGAGGATGTTCAGCATTGGCGAGGCCTAGTGGTGGGAAGTAATGGGACAGGCTTGTGGGAGAAAATCAGGAGAGGTTATTTGAATCTGCGGCCGCAAATTTGTCGCCGCCTATTGTCGCAATGTGTTTCGGAGGTTGCAACAGCACGCCCCAGTATTCAAGTGTACCACATTTGAATGGGACGGCTTGGATTCTTGGGATAAAGTGTTTACAGCAAAGTACTTACGGAGCTTTCCGCTGACAATCATGCCTTTTTGCACGCCAAATGGTGCTGTCGCCAGCAGACCGCTCTCACGAGGAGGTCGTCATATCGTCGAAGGTGCCGCGACTGGAGGTGGCTGATCAAGGTACATGCGTTGCCAAAGTTCCAGGCACAGCAGGTTCCACAGTCGGTATGCGTGGTCGAATTTACCAGAGGTGTGTTGCTCCACAAGCTCACGCACCTGATCAGGCATCAGTAATCCTCGCCCCAGGCAGGTGTCCGACAATAACACGTCGTGCACCAGCGACTTCAGTTCGTTACGGAACCAATGATCAATCGGAACGCCGAACCCCATCTTTTTTCGAGTCTGAATGTCCGGGGGAATCAGATCGCGGAACGTTTCCGTTAACACCATCTTGCCCTGCTGCATCGACTGCTTGACTTCCAGCGGCATCCGGGCTGCGAGCTCCACAACTTTGTGGTCAAGCATCGGGCTGCGACATTCCAGCCCGACATGCATACTGGCGATGTCGACCTTGGTTAACAGATCCCCTGGCAAATACGTTTCGACATCTACGGCTGTGGTTCGCGTGACAAAGTCACGTTCGGGAAACATGCGGTAGGCATCAAAGATGCACGTCGCAGGCGTGCTGTCACGCAACAGATCCAACATCGCAGGACTGACAAGACGTTCCAGCCGGTCTCTGTTAAAGATCGTCACCCAGTTCAGGTAGCGTTCTTCAGGATCCATTGCCATGGTTGTCAGAAAACGTTTTCCACGTCGCAGAAACGATTTCTGTCGCACCGAAGTCGGCATCACAGACGCTGCCGAAGCCGCCATGCTCCGCATCCATTTGGGTGCGAACGCCATCCGTTGCATCAGTCGCACAGCTCGATAACGGTCGTAACCGCAGAACAGTTCATCCCCCGCATCACCGGTTAGCGCTACCGTCACATGTTCTCGCGTCATCTTCGAAAGATACATTGTCGGAATCGCTGAACTATCCCCGAACGGTTCGTCGTAGTGCCAAATCAGTCTCGGCAAAACCTCCAGTGCATCCGGGCAAACCATCGCCTCATGATGATCAGTCCCCAGCTTCTCTGCGGCTTGCCGAGCGTAATGGCGTTCGTCGAACGCTTTGACCGGAAAGCCGATCGAAAACGTTTTCACCGGATGATCCAGTTGTTCCTGCATCAAGCCCGTTACGATCGTGGAATCGACCCCGCCAGACAAAAAGGCGCCCAATGGCACATCGCTGCGCAATCGCAGTTTCACCGCTTCCGTCATCACATGCCGCAGTTCTTCGGTCCAGTCCTCGATCCGTGTACGCGCCAATTCCGGTTGATCGTACGGGGCCGTCCAGTAACGTCGGGCCGAAAATTCACCATCCTTGATCACCGCCAGGGTTGCAGGTGGCAGACGCTGATAGCCCCGCAGCATCGAATGCGGAGCAGGAACATACTGCAGCGTTAGAAACCGCAGTACAGACATTCTATCCAGTTCGCGAGGCATGCCGGGAATCTGGAGTACAGCTTTCAACTCGCTCGCGAAAGAAAAACGGCCGTCTTCCATGCGGTAGAAAAACGGCTTCTGCCCCATGCGATCACGAGCGATCACCAGTTTCTGTTCGCGCGCGTCCCAGATGGCCAGAGCAAACATACCACGCAGATGATCCACGAAGTTCATGCCATATTGTTCGTACAAACGCACGATGACTTCCGTATCGCCTTCCGTGCGGAACCGATGTCCGGCCGCAACCAACCCTGCGCGCAGTTCCCGATAGTTGTAAATTTCGCCGTTGAAGACGATCTGAACGCTTCCGTCGTCGTTGCTGAGCGGTTGAACGCTGCCGGCCACGTCAATGATCGACAAACGACGATGTCCCAAAGCAACACCCGGTCGCCGATCGCCAGACTGCTCAACGCTCCAGTGTCCCTCGGCATCAGGCCCGCGATGCTGAATCGCGTCGGTCATGCGTTGCAGGACATCGCGATCGACTCGCTTGTCCTGCTGCCACCAAACCGCTCCGGCTATCCCACACACGCTCTGCTTCCCCAGTCTGCAAACTCTAAAGGACCGATTTTGATTCCCGGACAGAGG
>CALFOL010000179.1 GCA_937919915.1 uncultured Planctomycetaceae bacterium | reverse complement strand
TACTGCGCTCTGTCCGGTTTCGGAGCAACCGGACTACAGTTGTCAAAGGAGTTCCGACGTGCATAAGAAGTTTCCAGTCAAACATCATGATTCCAGTCTTCATCTTGCCATGAAGCGTCGGACTGCGCACCAAACAGGTCTGTTTGTGGCAGTTGAAGTTCCAGAAGATTGCCATGTGAAATATTCTCCGGCAGCGGGTAGTGTCGCGCCGGAACACCGTACGCCAATGTGTTCGGCGGGACGTCTTTATTAACAACGGAGCCCGCTCCGATGACAGAGTTACGTCCGATCGTCACCTCCGGGCAAACCGTGACTCCGCCGCCGATTGAGACGTGATCTTCAATCCGCGGGCCGCTCACCGGAGCAGCTCGGCGCATGGGGTACTTGTCGTTCATGAACGTCGTGCCGGGGCCGATGAAGACCATGTCACCGATTTCCGTAGTGCTGGGGAGATAAACGTGAGCCATGATTTTGACGCCATTCCCAATTCTCAAACGTCCCTCCAGCGTGCATTTGTGATGGACGACGCAACGATCTCCGATCGTCACTTCGGCGCGGATCAACACCTGATGGCCACACTGAAAACGGTCTCCAATCGTGGTGTTGGCGTAGATGATTGAACCGGAGCGAATAATGGCCAGATTGCCGATCCGCAGCGGGGCGCAGTCGGGCTGGTAGCAATGGCCGAGCACAACGTCGTCGTCGACTTGAGCGTTGTCTCCAATCTGGAATGACGTCTTTCGCTGCATGTTTAGACTTTTATTTCAGGAAACTTGTTGCAGTTGAATCAACTTTTCGGAGCGACAACGGAGCGTTTCCGAGCGTTAGCTCGCATCTGGTTGAGGCCATGCCTCAGCAAAGCTGTTCAGGATTCGAATCGCGTGCTCGGCCAATACGTCGCCGGCGGGTTTCTGCAGTGGCGGTCGAAATTTCGTGTAGCGGTAGTGAGCGCTCATGTATTCCTGGCCGCCCGTGTTTCCGCTGTCGGTGATGTACCCGTGCGAGACGTTAGTGTAACCGCAGGGAATACTGAGCGGCAGCGGCGAGGTACGGCGAATCTGGCGTCCAATTTCCTGAAACGGTTCGCAGGACATTCCGACGATGCCCACATCGCCGATCCGGATGACCGCAACTTCCAATCCCAGTTCGGTGGCGACCGAATCCGCACGGCCGGAGTCGTGCACTTCCAGCGCCCAGACATTCCACCGCCGGATCATTTCCACCAGCCCCACTCGAAACGGAGGAGAAAGCGACTCGGGATAGTTCTGGCCAACGCAGAACAGAGTGTCTTCATCACCGGCGTTTGCTCGTTGAATAAAGTCGTCCATCTCCTGAAGTTCAGCGGCCAACACTTCGCGCGCTGGCAACGGTGCCAGTGGAAGATTCACCGTTTCGGTCGAGAAGTTCATTCCGTCGCGGACCGACGGGCGAAGTTCCCTGAGTGCCTCGATGTAGCTCTCTCCAAGCATCCTGCCGAATTGTGTTGATCGTTCAACCGTGCCACACAGCATCTCTTTCGAATTCACATCTGCAGCGCATCCCTGCAGGAATCCGACGGGAACTTTGGATTCGCTGCTCAGGTGGTCGCCGACGATGTCACACGCGACCTGTGGCCATTCGCCAAAGACAACAGGACGTTCCGGGTGATACGCCGTGACCGGATGCCCGGTGAACTGAGCCAACGCCGCGACTGTGTTGCCTGACGAATTTCGAAAAGTGACGACCGGCGTCTGTCGATCGATGTCGCCGTTGAAATCCTTCCCCAGCAGCAGGCGATCCTGCTCGCGCATCAGATAGCTCGACCCATCGGCATGGCGACCTTTTCGGTTGTAGGTAATTCGTCCTTCCTGACCTTCAGCCCACCAGACCTGCACTGGCTCAAGCAGTTCGGGAAGTCGTCGGGCGTGGTCACAGCAAGCGTTTAGAAACTGCTTGCCGACTGGTAGTAATTCGGCCGCCGGGATGTCCTGGCCATATGAACCGTAGGCCTGAACGGCGTTGCTCGCGAAGGCGACGCAGCAGTGATTGTGGGATGAAAACATCAGGACGTGCGATGTCGGCAGGTCCAGTTCCTTCGCAACCGCCTGACGAAAGACGTCACACACGTTGGCCGGCGTCGTCCAGCCGAAGTGCGTTGTCACCAGACAAATTCGCAGTCCGCCGTCTTCCAGCAGCAGCAGTGTTGTCTTCAGCGGCCCTGCGACCTCGACAGTTTTTGCACCAGTGCGGCTGTCAGATTCGGTGTCTGGTTTCGGTAGTGTTTCGAACTGCAGGCTCGCAGCGCGAAGGCGTGGGAGGCTCATGGTCGTTTGCTCCTCATGCTGGTGGCGTTGCGGTTTGTGCGGCTGAGTAGACGGTTCGCAGTTCCTCATCGACCTTGGTGTGAGCGCCACGAAAAACGAACAGCAGCCCAAGACGAGACTGGTCTGTGCGATTGGGGTCCGAGTGGTGGATGGCTTCGCAATGGTGAATCGTGGCGTCGCCGGGTTCGAGCGTCGCGCAGAATTGTTCCGACCTGGGGACAGTAGGCGGTTCTGCGAGCCCGATGGAGTTGCCGGTGACTCCCGATGGTTTTGTTGGCAGCAGCCCGAACTTATGCGAGCCCTTGATGAAATAAATCGCACCGTTTTCAGTAGTCACCGGATCGATGGCGACCCAAAGCGTCAGCATGTCGGGCGGCGTTCGACAGAAGTACGCATTGTCCTGATGATACGGCACGGCGGAACCGACTCGTGCCGGCTTGTTGAACGTCTCAACCGCCGCCAGCACAGGTTCGCCGCCAACGAGTTCCCCAACAAGAGATGTGATCCGTTCGCTGGCGGCCAGTTCGCGGAAATAGTCGCTGTGCAGTTCCAGTCGCCAGAGATTGCGAACTGTTTTTCCATCGGGCTCCAGCGAACGAGCGTCGGCCGGTTTCGACGGCAGGTCGTCGCGCATGTAGCGCTCAAGTTCAGCGCGGACTTCCGTGACGAGCTGTTCAGAAAAGAATGCGCTTAGCTTGACGACTCCGTCACGCTGATAGTTATCGACAATCTGCGTGTAATTTGTCATTCGAGCGTCCTCCCCAGCCATCGATCATACCAGGCGAAGGTCAATCGTCTGGCGACTCCCGGATAGCTGTGGCCGCCGGGAAAGGAAAACCAACTGAAGCAATCACCGGCACCGAGTTCGCTCAACATGCCCGGCATGCGTTCGGGCTTCATTTTGTGTTGGGTCTCGTAGTACTCCAGAGTTGCGGCATATCCGATGCGTTCCTGCCGGGCTTTCATGGCACTCGGAAGGCCTTCGGCATCGTGCCAATTCACGTAGATCGGGAACGTCTCAAGACATTTCGGGAAGATTTTGTGGCGGTAAAACTCCTGCTCGCTGGAGATGATCATCAGCGACCGCGGCGCGACCATTACCATGAGACTGTCGAAGTCCACCGGAATTGTTTTGCTTTGGTCGTCGATATAGGGACGAAATTTCTTGATGTAAATGTACGGTCCACTGTTCGGGTAGAACCCAAACCGACGGTGGAGTTCCTTGCTGTGTCCGACGGGGTCTCCTTCTTTCCATGGTTCCCATGATGGTTTTGGCGTTCTGGACCAGGCGTCCGCGTGACGATACCAGTCGAGAACGCCGCCGTTGCTGATCGTGGCGGTGATCCGTGGGTCGAAAGCAGCCGCGAACAACGCCGTGTGACCTCCTAATGACCAGCCGGTGCAGCCGATGTGCTTGTGGTCGACAAAGTCGAGCGTCTGAAGGAAGTCGACACTGCGCATGATGTCCCAGGTGTTCTTCCCCACGATCGACCATTCCGGGTGTTCGACGTAGAAGCGACGCGTGTCCATGATTCGGTCCCCGGGACGAATCCGCTCGCCGTCGGTGAGCAGATCGATGCTCAGCGTCACGAAACCGTGTCGCGCCAGTTCCAGGCCATAGGCAACTCCAATCCTGGGGTCGCGCGGCGGATCGATCGGTCGTCTTCCGGAAATCCCGATCGTGCCGTCCTTGCCCGAACCGAATGTCGTGCTGTGAATACAGATGATCGCGGGTGTAGGCTTCTCGCGGGCCGCATCGGGCACTAACAGCCATGCGGTCACGCGATCATCGGCTTCCGCCTGAAAACTCACGTGATAACGCGTAATGCCGTCTTCCCTGGCGACTTCGTTCATCTCGGGGCGCAGCTCGGTGATTTCAGTCGGAAAATCGCCCAGCAGTTCGAGCCACCGTCGCTCGACTTCCTTCCTCCGCTCCGGCCACGGTTTGCCGGGAAGAATCTCAGAAAGTGCAGCCGCACCACCACTTTCCTCGGCCGACAGGCCAGTGGTTGGAAACAGCACGACCGCGGCGAGAGACAGACATCCGAGAGTCAACAGTCTGAGACACACTCGATTAATGTGTTGCTGCATGGGAGACAAACATCCTACGTGGGAGCGGTTCTGTCGAAGGTTGTGAGATGAGTTCATGACAGGCCGGACTCCGATTGATTCTCACTCGAAGCACTGCCTTCAACCGTCGTGCAATCCTTGAATCCGTACTTGGCGAATATGGTGTCGAACAGCTCGCGCTTCTGTGGAACCGCGAGATCAGTTCGTCGGAACAATTGGTGTGCTTCATGTTCGAACGCGCGATAAGCAGGCGCTTGTTCGAGCAGCTTCGTGACTGCATTGTCCGGAATGCGAATCACGCCTTCAGCATTGGCATGAATGATGTCGCCGGGGCTGATGGTGATGCCGCCGATGTCGACGGGTACTCCAATTCTCCGCACACGCATCTTGCAATGGTGAATAGTAACACCAGTTCCATAGACGGCGAACCCGATCGAACGAAGTCCGTTCAGGTCACGAGCTCCGCCATTCGTGACCGCCCCCACACAGCCGGACGCTCGGAGCAACTTGCCCATGCCGTCTCCCATGATGCATTCATGGTCGGGGCGGCTGCCGATACACGCCACCACCCAGACAGTCGGTACGTCCATCAACTCCATCTCGGCGAGTTGCTGCCAGAATGCTTCAGTGTCACCGTCGGCCTCGTCTTCCGGAGTACTCGTGTCCAATTCGCATGTCATGGCGACACCGACGGTCGGTCCCACATCGGGAATCAACGCCCGAATCTGGTTGCTCATGTACGACAGATGCGTCGGCGTCGAATCGACAAACCCCAGCAGGTTCGCCAGCAGCGCGGTATCATATTCCGCCAGTTGCTGCAGTTGGCCACTCAGGATGTCTGGCTTCAGTTTGTTCATCACACTTGACATATGAAACAATTTGAGGCAACGTTGACGACGGCTTCTTGAAAACCAAAATCCCATAATATATGGTATTTATTGCCCGTCTTATGTCAAATGACTCCGATGGAACAGTGCATGGTGGCATCAACTGCTATTTAATTGCTCCGACCCATGCCGTTGATTTCGCTGTGATCTGCCGTTGTATCGCTCGATGAAGAGGACCTCATGACGACGAAGGCCGAAGAATTCAGAACTCAGGCCGAAGAATTGGCCGGCAGGTTACGGCGGCAGATTCAGGAGTCGCAGCTGGATGACGGAGACTTCTTCATGACCGAGGCGGATCTGGCCGCCACATACGAAGTGTCGCGCACGGTCGCGAGAGAAGCGGTTGGTCGACTCAAGTCGCTGGGCATGCTGGAAGGTCGCAAACGCAAGGGGTTGATTGTCCGGCGGCCGGACCCGATTCGGCTGTTGACGCAGACGCTGCCTTCGCTGATCTCCTCCGAGGATGACCTGCGGGAACTGGGAATGCTCCGCTACGCGCTGGAAGTCGGATCCATTGAACTGGCGATTCAACATGCCACTGAAGAGCAACTCGAAGAACTCGCCCGCATCGTCAGCGACATGGAAGCTGCATTCGCCGACGCGGACCTGGCGGAGAGTTTCGTGGACCTTGATCTACAGTTTCATGCCCTGATTCTGTCGATGACCGGCTCACGAATGATTTCCGGTATGAGAAACCTGCTTGTTGATTTTTTCAGCAAAGTTCCGCGGCGAGGAAACCTTGTTGCTGTTGCTGACCGCATGATCTGGGAACATAGGGAACTGTACAACGCGATTCGTGCCCGCGACGTGGAACGGGCTCGAACGATGATCCGTATGCATTGCACAGAGTGGTTCAGAAACGCATCGGACGCCCCGTCTTCGACAGACTGAGCATTTGCCTATATGTTTTCGCATAACAACCTGCGAATTGTCCTTGCCTTACACACTGGGCAGTCACTGATACGTGCATTTATTTGTCGGCGGATGCTTATGCGAGCTAACGCTCGGAAACACTCCATTGTCGCTCTGGTAAGATGCGTGCAAGCTGGTATGAAAACCTAATGAAAGACCCTGATGAGCGGACTTCACTGGATTGACTGGTTAATCATCTTAGCCTACGCCGTCTCGACGATTGGACTCGGGTGGTACTACAGCCGGCGCCAGAGTTCGACCAGCGAGTACTTCGTTGGCGGCGGCAATATGAACCCGTTTCTCATCGGAGTTTCGTTATTCGCAACTCTATTAAGTACGATTTCCTACCTGTCGATGCCGGGCGAAGCGGCTGGAAAAGGGCCGGTCACTCTAATGGGCCTATTGGCCTATCCGGTGATTTTCTTCGTCGTCGGGTACCTGTTTATTCCGGTCTTCATGCGACAGCGAGCCAACAGCGCTTACGAACTGCTTGAGCAGCGACTGGGACTCAGCGTGCGATTGCTCGGCGCCAGCATGTTTCTGGTGCTGAGACTCGTCTGGATGATGCTACTTGTCTATCTGGCGGCCAGCGCGATGACTGTCATGCTGGGCGTTGACTACTGGGCCTTTGATTTTGACACGTGGTCGATGGAAGCCGCACGCTTTGGTGGAGCTAATGATGCAAACGCCGAACTCCCGGGACTCTTCCGCTGGCATGGTTCTCAGTTACAGATTGCCAGCATTCCAGTGATTGTCCTGGTGACCGGCATCGTGTCCGTGATCTATACCACTCTGGGTGGCTTGCGAGCGGTTGTGATGACCGATTTCCTGCAAACAGTTCTGTTATTCGGCGGCGCGTTGCTGGTCCTTGCGACGGTGACCTGGCACTTCGGCGGGCTGGGGTGGTTCCCCACAACCTGGCACAGCAATTGGGACTCTCAGCCGGTGTTCAGCGCTGATCCCAGAACCCGTGTCACGATGGTCGGGACATTTCTGAGCATCGTGACATGGTACGTGGCGACTTCGGCAGGTGATCAGACATCGGTACAAAGATTCATGGCGACTCGCGACGCAACCACGGCGCGACGCGCACTCGCCACTCAACTCTGTGTCGGTGGCATGGTTGTTATCACCTTGCATCTGGTTGGTATGGCTTTGCTGAGCTTCTATCAGGCGAACCCCGGCTCACTGCCGGCGGACATGAGTATCAAAGCCGACGCAGACAAACTGTTTCCTCGGTTTGTGTCGTTTGAACTGCCGATCGGCGTTTCGGGACTTGTTGTCGCTGCTATGTTCGCTGCCGCGATGAGCAGCATCGATTCCGGCGTAAATTCAATCACCGCAGTCGTGACGACGGATTTCTTCGATCGATTGAGACAAACTCCGACATCCGAAAAGGCGAATCTTCGCGCGGTGAAGTTCATGGCATTGGGCATTGGAATTATTGTCGTCCTGGGCAGCACGTACATGAAGTACATCCCAGGCAACATCACCGCCGTCACCAATAAGACAGCCAATCTGGTGACCTCCCCGATCTTCGCCCTGTTCTTCTTCGCATTGTTTGTGCGGTTCGCTCATCCGGTCGGCGTTTGGATCGCGGCGATCTGCGGTGTGGCCACGGCAGCCGTGATTGCGTTTTCCGGGCCGCTGGTGGTTTTGCTATCCACCAGCTTCGGATGGGATCCGGGTACGTTCGGTGTGGAGCTGATGACACGAGTCGACCCGGCAACCGGAGCGGAATTCCTTGCGTCCGCGGTTCGAGAGCTTAATCGGTCGACTGGACAATTCGAACTTGTTCCCCGTGACCCCATCAGCTTTCAGTGGATCGGTCCGGTGTCACTCGCTGTCAACGTAATCATCGGGACGGGCCTGAGCTGGTTGTTACCTCGCCGGAGTTTGAAAGATGAAGTTAGCACTGCGATGTGACAATGCTGCTGGCTTGATGCGCCTTCGAGGAATGGCAGGTGCCATCACTTGCGGGATTCTGTTTGTGACGATCGTCGTTGAAGCTCGGGCGTGCGCGCACGAGGTGTCGGCTCCGTCGGAATACTTCGACGAGACAAAAGCGATCACGTTGTTCGCGTTCGACGACGTGTCGATCCCTTTCACGCAGAACCTGAAATTAAAGATGCATTCGCCGGAACGGCATTCGGCCAACCCGGTTCTGCAGCGAGGGCCGGACGGATCCTGCGATTCGTGGGCTGTGCAGTTCTATGGTTCGGTGATCTGCGATCCGGACAGTGGTCGCTTCAGGATGTGGTACGTCGCCGTGTCAAAGGAAGAACGACTTAACTCCGCAACGCCACGCTCGGTACCGTGGCGAGTCGCCTATGCGGAAAGCGATGACGGAATTTCGTGGACGAAACCGAATCTGGGCCTCGTCGAATCCGGCGGCAACACGAACAATAACCTGGTCAAACTCGACCCGCACATTGGAGTTCTCAATCTCAAGGTGCTGCACGAGCCCGACGACCCGAATCCCGACCAGCGTTACAAGATGGGCGCACATGTCTGGTTTTCGAAGAATGATGTCCGACTCGGGACGCTGGCACCTTACGTCAGCGCCGACGGACTGACGTGGAAGTTGCTGGCCGCCGCCAAACCGGTTGATGCTGAAATGCCGGAATCCAGTACGGTGATTCCTCCACTGCACTTTGAACCAGTCGGCGGTCTCTACAAATGGGACGGGCTGTATTACCTCTCGGGCCAAAACGCGATTTCCGCCGCCCGACTGTATCACGGTCGAGTCTCGCGAACGTTCGTCTCAGCCGACTTTGCCAACTGGAGCCAGTCCAGCGCGATCCAGTTTGTCCGCAGCCCACAACATCACTTACTCGGGCCAGGGAAAAGCCGCATCGGCGAACAGACTCACGAGGGCATCAGTGTCTGGAATCGTGGCAATGTGCTGGTCGGCATCTCCGGCATGTGGCATGGCACTCCTGAGTGGAAGGATCTGACCATCGATCTTGGTTTCGTCGTCAGCAACGACGCAGTGCATTTTCGCGAGCCGGTGCATGAGCACATCTTTCTGAAACGCGGCAAAGACGACGAGTGGGATCAGGGCGGACTGCTGCAGGCGCAGGGTTTCGAGAATGTCGGAGACGAGACTCGCATCTACTACGGAGCGTGGGATCCACGAGCGTGGCAGAACTCACCCCCACGCGGCGGAGTCGGCATCGCAACGCTGCCCCGCGATCGTTTCGCTGATCTTGTCGTTGACGAAACCACAAAAGGCAGCGGCGACTATCAAATGCCGGAAACCGTGAGTGAATTCATCACATCAAGTATCGACGTGAAGGGCAACGACTCGTCTCGGTTTTACATCAACGCCGACGGTCTGAGCGAGAATGCAGAACTCCGGATCGAGATACTGGATCACACATTGAAGCCGATTCCCGCACTCTCCGGTGACAACGCAGCAATGGTGCGACGAAGTGGATTCCAGACACCTGTGCTCTGGAATGGTCAAGACAGGATCCGCGATCTACCGGAACGAGTCCGCCTGAAAGTCACGTTCGTCGGTACCAGAAAGACGGACATCCGTTTTAGCGCCATCTACGGACGTTGATATCCGACGGATCTACGGGCAGAATGCGTTCACACAGAATCCATTTCCTATCGGAATCCACGACCTCACGCGACAACAAAAACGCCTCGACGCTGGTGACCAGGTAAGGCGGATCCGTCATCAGCATGCAACTGTTGCTGTACGAACCGTGCAAAACATCGGCTGGTTGCGGCACGACTGCTACTGATCGAACGCGTCATCCGCCAGCGCTGAGGAGGATCGCTTGCGGTGCGTCTCGGACGCGGAGTTGTCATCAACCACTCTGCGATACAATGCCTTTGCTTCGTCTTTGCGTCCGGCTGCTGACATGGTGTTGCCCCTGGAAATCAGCATCTCGTGTAGCCAGAATCCTGTCTGCTTTTCGAAGTCGACCGCATCGTAGAGAGCCATCGCGGCCGTGAAGTTGCCCTGTTTCACGAGGATCGCCGCCACTCGTTCCAGGCTGCGAAACTCGTCCGCGCCGCCAATGCCTTTTTTGCCTTCAATGTTCGTTAGGTAGAGCGGGATCGCGCCGGTTTCGTCGTTGAGATGGGTTTCGCGATTCTGAGCCATCATCGTGCGAATCGTGACCTGAATCCGGCTGTCAGCTGTGCAGGCCAATGCCGTCTGGAAGTCCGCATCAGCCTTCTCGCCAGCCTTTGTAAAGTAATGAGCCTTGCCGCGTTCGAAAGCGCCTTCGCCGATCTGCCAGAACGGCCACCGGGTCAGATCCTCTTCACCGAATCGCTTGACCAGTTCCGTCCAGTTGCGTTGCGCGGCGAGATTCTGCATTTGCGCGGTCTTCGTAACAGCCTCAATTGGAATCTGGCCGGCAAGTTTATCAGCACGATCGTACTCCTTGAGACTGCGGGCACACTGTGCCGCTTGTTGAAGTGTCACGGACTGTTGCAACTCAGTGATCTTTCCGGTCTTGGCGAGTTCGATATACGCGGCAAGTGCTTCCTGCCATTTTCGTTGGCGAGTCAGCTCTGCCGCGGACCGGCTGCGGGTCAGGAAATCGCTGACGGTCGGGTCGCCGGGAAACCTGTGCGAATTCCCGGCGTGGAAGTGTGCGAATTTCATCGGGGCGTGAAACCCGAATGTCCCGGTCGGCGAGAATGCAGAGTACTCCGACGCGTTGTCCCGAATCCGCTGTCGACAGACGTTGATATGCCACGGCAGGCTTTGTGTGGGTTTGCGGCCGACGACCTGATGCAGCGGATCATTGGCGTCGTCGGTGATCGGAATCCGAATTTCAACCGTCCAGTGATCGTCCGCGATCTGAGTTGCGACTTCCGCTTTGGACGACCAGTTGAACCATTGGTTACGCGGCGCGGCGCGGTCAAGATCGACCAGTGCGCCGGCCGGGTTCACGGCGATCTGATAGTAGCTGTGCGATTCGGTCGCGAGTTCAATTTCGATGGCATCACCGTACCAGATCGCCTGATCGCCATGCTTCTCCGTCGCGATGTTCAGATTCTCACCGGCAGACTCTTCGCAGCGAATTGCGAAGTACAGATTGTTGCCGATCCATTCCGCCAGGAAACTCGTTCCATAGGTCGGTAGCCGACCGGTTTGCAGCTCACGCATAGAACCAATGGATGCCTTGGGAATGTTAACCCACGGGCCGTCGTCAAGCTTTCCGTCAATCACGATTTCACCGCGTCGGTCAGCGCCGCTGACAAGCCGCAACCCGGGAACAGTGCCACGCTTCTGGGCCAGTTGTTTGGCCTTATTGCGAAGCCCGTTCAGGTAGTTGTCGATCAACTGGATTCGTTTTCCGTAAACCGACTCCGTTGAGACGGCGCTGCTGGCATTCGCGAAGAGTTCCAGCGCACGGGTCGCCGTGGTCTCATCCTTTTCCATCTCATGCCAGTGCTCTTCGCAGTACGCAAAGAATTCCTTCATCTCTGCAGCGGCCGACCCATAGAACTTTTCGACATACTCGTCGAATATGGCTCCTGCATCCTGTTCCTTTCCGCCCCAGTACATGCGAGCCGTGAAGTAGAGCAGGAAATGGTTGTATCCGACCGCGTTCTCTTTGAAGTCCATTGTGATCCAGATGTCTTCGCCGCGCGACTGTCCCTTGGTTTCGTTGATGCTCTCGCCAAGCAAACGTGGAAAGTACGCGGGCAGATAGAAACCGCGACCGGTGAACGGGTAATTCTCAAAGATCTCGACCGGGTTGTCGGTCTTCTTTTGCCACTCTGCCCGCAGTCGACGCAGGTCATCACGCTCGTTGGACAAAGGTCGCCGCCCGCCAACGATGATCACCTGAACATTCGGTTCCAGCTTCTCGATGCTGGACGGTGGCTCCGTATAGACACCATAAGCACAATTGGAAATCTTTTTCCCGGGATGTGACTTCCCGATTTCCCTTGCCACGCGGTTTACGAATTCCCAGACGTAATTCGACAACGCGCCGCGAGCCCCAAGTTCCGGCGAGTCCTTGCCCCGGCACAGCTCGCACTGACAGATGGATGTGTAACCGTCCGGAGGCATGGTCGACACAACGTCCATGTCGTAATGGTCGAATTGCACCTGAGCGAACCGTACGGCCTCCCGAAACAGTTCCTCGTTCGAATAGCACAATTGATTGTTGCCGATGTTGGGATGGTTGTGCCGCTTGCCACCGTAAAGTGCGAACCAGTCCGGGTGATTCTTCAGCGTTCGTTCGTTGTCCGTCATGGTGTGGAGACCATGCGCGGCCTGACGTCCGAATGGCTGACGAATTCCGAGCCGAAAACCCCACATCATCACGTCACGCCCATAGACCGCCGGGCGGAAGTTAAGAATCCGCATGGGGAAATCGGGCCGCACGGTTTTGTCGATTTGAGGCACCGCGATGGACGTCATCTGCGGGACGATCTCACCAATGTCCCCCGGCATATACCAACGCACGCCGAGTTCACGCAGCAACCCGCAAACGGCATTGAATGAGCCGCGTTCATCGTAGGTCCAAACGTGTACGTGACCGTCCTTGCTGACCTTCTGTGCGTTGGGTGTGCCAAACAGCGAGTTGGGGCCGGAGTAATGCTTGTGGAGTTGACTGTGTGTGTAGCCCCATTGCGCACCGGTAATTTTGTCCCAGGCCTTCTGCATTTTACCGTCACGAATATCGGCGTAGCTGCGCGGCCACGGTTCGACGGGCGTGAAGTCGGTATCGTCACCAATCAGCACCAGCCAATTCGGGCCGGAACCAATTCGGTAAGCACCGTACTTCAGGTCATCGTCGGTGACACCCAGCTTGTCTGTATAAGAACTTCGCCCAACAAAAACGCGGAACGGCACATCACCGGTCGGTTCGGTGACGATGTTCAGCCGCACGCCGGAAATTTTTTCAACGTAAGTTTGCAGCTCACGCGCCGCCATTGTTGTCGTCCGCGGCGGTTGCTCAGCGATCACGATCTCAGCGAGGGCTTTTCCATTTTCGACGAGATACGCATCACCGGCAACGGTGGGCGCGGAAAGCAGAACCAACGTCAGTGGGACGTACAGAAAATCGTTCTTCATGATTCATTCCACTTTGTTATCGCCATGTGTCGCCATGTGTCGCCATGTGTCGCCATGTATCGCCATGTATCGCCAATCGCCGGATCAGCTCGTCGTTTGACGCGATGAGATTGTCATCACTGTCACACAAAATGTCGAATGCAGATTCGCCGGACCAGAGGATTTGCCCCGGCTCAATGTTCTTTGCTGACGGATTGATGCCACGTCTCGATTTCAGTTGTCAGCTGCTTCACGATTTTCGGATGCTGCTCAGCCAGATTGTTCTTTTCGTGCGGATCTGCCGCAACGTTGTAGAGCCGCACAGGCACATCGTCCCAGGCATGCAGGTTGCGGTACTGTGTGGTGTCCGTCCCGTGGTGGCGCACCAGCAGCTTCCAGTCACGTTCCACGCACCAGAGATATTGCAGAGTGTCGTTGGGATCGCCGACCGTCATGTTGTGGATGGAATGAGTGACTCCGAACACTCGTTTCCGGCCTGCCCGAGCCTGCTCGTCCAGAAGATTGACACCGGGCAGATTGGCGGGCGGATCAAAGCCCGCTGCCGCAGCGATGGTGGGAAACAGGTCGATGGCTGCCGCAAGCTGGTCGCAACGTTCGGGCTTGATACGTTCCGGCCAGGAAACCATGATCGGCGTGCGGATACCGTTTTCGAACGGCGAACCTTTCGACCGTTGAGCAAACCCCTTCCACAGCTTTTGATGCGGGTCATCCGCGTTCGTGCTGGCAGCGGACCAGCCGTTGTCGCAGATGTACAGAATGACCGTGTTTTTCGACACGCCCTTCGCATCCAGATGACCGAGTAGCTCGCCACAGGTTTCGTCGAACCATTCGCACATAGCGTAGTACTTGGCGACGTCTGCTGCTCGACCGGGTTTGGTGTACTTTTCCAGAAGCCGCTGCGGTGGATTGTGTGGCGTATGCGGCAGGAACGGAGCATACCAAACAAAGAACGGCTTCTGCTGCTCAACAGCCAAATCAATGAAGTCCGTAACCGGCGTCATGCCTTCGCGGCCAATCTTCAGTCCTGCGTCGCCATGTCGCCCGCCTCGCTTAGGATCGCCGTGAGTCATCCCATGAGTAAACCCGCCATCTTGAAACGAACCTTCCCAGAACTTGCCAGACTGATGAGTCAGGTATCCGTTCTCAGTCAGCGAACGAACAAAGCTGGGCCGCCGATGAAACGCCTCCCGCAGCGGCACATCAAGCTCGGCGCGATTATTCCGAGCATCAACATCATTACCGGTGACACCATGCTGCGTCGGATACAGCCCGGTGATCATCGAAGCCAAAGAAGGCCGACACAACGGCGATGCAACATAGCCGCGATCAAACACCATACTCCGCCCAGCAAGCCTGTCCAAATGCGGCGTCCGAATCTCCGGATGATCCATGAAGCCATAGTCAGTCCACGCTTGGTCGTCGCTAACAATCAGCACAATATTCGGCCGCTGCGCCAACGCTCTTGTGGCATCCAAAGCACACGGTTCCATCGCCACGAATATGAGGAGCAGTTTAAGACGTTTTTTCATCGTAGTACTTTC
>CALFOL010000178.1 GCA_937919915.1 uncultured Planctomycetaceae bacterium | reverse complement strand
CACACGCAAAAATGGTCGCTTGTTCTGGGTCTAGTGCAGTTGACGAGGCACTCTGATCGCGCGACCGACTTTCAGGCGATCGGGGCTCGATATGCGGTCTTTGTTCAGTTCGTAAATTTCCCGATAACGTTTCTGTGATCCCAGGAATTTTTCAGAGATCTCAGACAGGGTATCACCAAACTGAACCGTGTATTCCTGATACTCTGTATTGCCGACACTTGACGGGTCAGCACGTTTCGTCCGGGTGTCTTTGACAGCAGCGACCGTCTCATCCTGCGTCTTCACATTCTCGACCTGCTGCGGATCTTCCTGCCGTACGCTGGAAGTTGGAGGCACAAAACGAGACGCATCTCGCTGCACAACGGGTTCGGAGACCGGCTCATCGATCAACGGTGTGCGGGTTTCAATCGGAATCGGGACAGCGTCGCTGCTGCGGACCTGATCGAACAGTTCGGGTAAAGTCCACTCCAACTCGGTGGTCAGGCCCTCAGACCCCGACTGAACCTCGGGGTCAAGATACACCGACACATCGCGATCCCGAAGCTTTTGATTTAGCTCCTGTTCGCGATTAGAGGACAGTCCCTCATCCACGGCCAGCGGCTCATTGCGAAAGAACAGCGCTGCCACGACACCGACAAGAAGAATGCCCATCGCAATTCCGATTTTGCGATCTGGATGCATGAGTGCTCGAGAAGTTGATGAAACAGAATTTCCGGCAGGAATTGCCGAAGGGCCCGTCATCATCGACTTCGTCAGAACGTCCGTAATTCGTGAGAGAACTTTCACAGTCGGAAAGTATCTCAGCGGGCCTCAGCCGTAGATAGCGAATGCAACGATCAGGCAAGCTGCAATTGCATTCCAGCGACAGAGTCCGATTCACAGCTCCAGGCGTCACGATATCGGCCTGTGTTGCGTACGGGCTAGTCTGCGACTGGCAGCACTGGAGCAGCCACCAGGGGTTTGTCAGGTGTCAGCGGTGCCGTTGCCGCTGTCGTCGGCAGTGTCTTCGTTTTCGAGACCGACTGCGCATTGAGATTTTGCTTCGTCTGTTCGCCAGCGCTCAGCTTTCTCAGTGGGGCGGAAGGGGACACCGGAATTCCGCCCGTCACGGCCTTCTGATGTGAACTGCTGGCAGTCTTGTCGCCGTAATAACTCAGCCCCGGCAGCTCTGTAACCGTGTCATCCGGAGTGCCGTCAGTCACGGGCGGAATCCCAACCGAAGGTACACCGATGGCTTCCGGGTTGGAATAGTATTCGTTGTATTGTCGGCTTCGTAAGTCGCGTTTTCGCTGTGCTGCCAAAGCCTGCTCACCTTCGGGGGGCAGATAGGCATGAGGCCGCGCCATATATGGATTCGATTCCCCGATCGTTTTGCCATACGACGGCTTGTGTTCCACTTCACCACGCACCAGCGGAACGTGAGTGTTCACCTGCTGCATTGAACCTTCGAATGCCTGAAAAGCGCCTGAGCGAGTCAGGCTTGCCGTTTTTGGCGGTGCGGTCGGATTAACGGGTGGCAGCAGACTGCCAACGTCAGGATTCTGTCCACGAGACACGCGTACCAGTTCCATGCTGCGCTGAGGCAACACGCCATCCATGCGCTCGCCGACTTGTGCGATCCATTCCGGTTCTTTGGCAGCTGCTGTGGACATCATTCGAGCGTAAAGCGAGACCTCAAAAACGTTTCGATCCAGAATCGTATTGGTTACCATCGAGGCCATTCGAGCCAACGTGTCGACAGCATGCGAGGGAAACGAAATGAATGTTTCCACCTGCTGATTAACCATGACTTTGCCGCCCGTGGAGTTCACGAAACGATACCGCAGCCACACCAGCGCCGACGCATCAATGGCACCAGGCAGCAAGGGACTGGTGTATGTGCCCTGGACAATGAACAGGCATTGGTTGCCGTCTCTCCACAGAATGTCTGCGATTCCAACTGAGCCGTCAGCAGCAGAGGCCTCGTACTCGAACTGCGCGGTCTGAAACATCTGGAGCTTCGAGATCCCCATCACACGCCACGTGCTGATTGCGACATCCGGATGGTTGATCAGATACTGATACAACCCCGGATTGACTTCATACTGCAGGCTCGGCATACGCCGATACTGCGACAGGTTGGAAATGATGTGTGACGCACGCTGCTGCGATCGCGGCGACATTTTGCCGTACGGAATCTGCGATTTGCAGTTGGTCATCATGTCACTGTCTGACGTTGCTTCCGCCAGAATCCTCACGCCAACGCGTTGAGCGAGTTCTTCCAGCTTCTCGTTGGCAACGGAGTTGGAAGACGACAACACGGCCGCAAAGACTGCCAGCAGGCAACTCAGCACTGGCGCGCAACGCGACCTGTTTGCTGAACGGAAAATATTCCACATGACGCCGGCAGCCCTTCACTGGTCGTCTGTCCAATCACCTTGTCAGATTGCATCCCCCCTGGCCGCCGTTTGGCTGCCAATGTTGTGCTCCGAACGCCCATTCGAATTCACAACCAGCGATCTAACTGTTATGAGTTCGCCTCTGAAAGAGCACGACCTCGTCACCTGAGTTTCGGAAGTCTCTGCGGAAGTCCTGATCCAATTCCACAGCCTCCCATCAGATTTTGGCCTGCCGAGTTCATGGCACCCGCTACCGCAGCAGAAAAGTCCGGTCGGGCGCTGTGTGAAACTTCTGCGGGAGCGGCCTGCCGTATGCCTGCTGTAATGTCAGGCAGATACTGCTGGTTGGCGGTCGTTAACGGCAGCCCTTTCGGCACCACGCAGGACCGTCCCACATTCTCCACCGCGTTACGTCCAGTCGGGGAATATTATTGGGCATCAGGTGCCCTTCGTGATCAGCAATGCCGTCGATGCCATCACTGTAGCGTTCGGTGATTGGCAGGCAGTGACACCCGGACATGGCTGACGTGACCAGCAACAGCAACAGCACGGCGAATCGTTGTGAATTCACGGTGAACTCCTCCCTGAGATCATCCATGGGGGCAACATCCGTCTTCCGGACAGATGTCATTGATCGAACGATTGTTTCATCGCGTGCGACCATGCGTGACCTGCACGACCATTGCGGTCGGGCAGGACGATTTCCCTGGCAAACGGTTTGGGAAAGAAACAATTGTCGAAACCGGCAAGCTCACCGTGACCCGCAGAGTGTTACAGGACCTGCGAAAAAGCAGGTTGAGCAATCTGACATTCTTAATGTGAAATCTCAGATCTCAGAGCCGAGGGACGACTACAGCTTGAAGCGGAACGTCTCGAAGATGTACCTCTTCACCCACTGCCAAACGGTACGGTCGTCCACGAGAATCCGTGCCTGGCCGCGCATTCCGGGCTTGATCAGGGCGGCATCACCGCGGCTTTCGTCGTGCACAAAGTGCATTTCCACCACCGCTCGGTATGCGGTACTGGTGAGCATCTCCTGGCCTTTGTCATCCGGGCGGGTCCCCAGTTGACCACCATACTTAGTCGTCAACGCTTCAGGAGCGAGTTTCTCACCGCGACCGGAAACCAGTGACACAGGAGCGGCGTAGCTAATATCCGGCAGGTGATCCAGTTTGAGTTCCACTTCCATATCGTCCAGCAGATCTTCCCGGTCAGACTGGTCGATATACATCACTGCCTGAATCTCGTTGCTGGGCGCGATCTTCATCAGTTCTGAGGCGGCTTCGACTACACAACCTCGGTTTTCAAGGTCCAGCGGCGTGCCGTGCCACTGATTCAACTTCGTTCGATTGATGTCGTCCCGCTTGGGCTCTGGCACTCGATCCGGCGCAATCACTGTCCCGGATATTGGCGCGTAGATGACGCGCGTCGCCAGCAACCGCATCGTGTCTTCTATGTCAGCTCGCAACTTCACCATTTCCGTGGCAGCTTCGTTTACTTCCGCCGACATATCCGGCTTCACATCACCTTCAGCTCGAGTGTGTGCCGCGGCGATGTTGGCTTGAGTCCTCCAGCGTTGAATCTTCTGCGCCACTGCGTCACGCAGTTTGGTAGCTTGTAGGTCTTCAATGATCAGCAGCACGTCGCCTTCGTTGACTTGATCTCCTGGCAGCACCAGGCGTGCGTACTGTTCGGGACGAGGCAGCACGGCCATCAGGTTGACCGGTACAGGCGGCAAGCCGGCGATTTCCGGCCCCAAAGCGGCAATCGCATCTTCATGTTCCTGGACCATGTCCGAATAGATCTCGGCATAGTTTTCAGGTGTCAGGATCTCACCACCAAAAGCTGGGGTCGAAACGCGAGCAACATCAACTGGTTCAATCGTAAACGGAGCGTGGTGATACCACGGGATCGGAATACTGGCCACCAACCATACGACGGTACACAGCACTGTTAAGGAGAAAAAGATCTTCAGTTTACTCATCGGTTCAGCCCTTGGCGTTGCAACGATTTGATAGACGTTCTTGAACATCGCAAAGACGATGCCCGCCATTGAAAATACGCACAGCGTGACCCCCAGGCTCTGCAGGTCATAAGGTTTCAGCACCGTGTATAGAAATGTGCTGATCGAAATCAGAATGACCCAGCGATAGCACCACGCCGCAATCGCATAGGCCACAAACCAGGCCTTACCTGTTTCGGGCATAAACGGATCGGGACGGCTTTCAATCCCCAGGCAGTACCACGAAAACTGCTCACGCAGCATCTTATCTGACTTCGCTCGCAGATTCGGGATCTCAAGGAAGTCACTCATCATGTAATAACCGTCGAATCTCATCAGCGGATTCGCATTGAAGATGACGGTGGTAATCGTAGTAACGAAGAACGTATTCAACGCCAGATAATGCAGCATTCCGGGTTTGGTGAGCCACCAAACGTAGATCGCGATTGCCGACAGCACGACTTCGATATACATGCCCGCCGCACCGATAATAATTCGATGCCACTTGTCCTTCATCATCCAGGAATCAGTGACGTCACAATACAGACAGGGGCTGAACACCAGCAGCATCACCCCCATCTCATGACATTCACCACCATAGTGATGACAACTTAACCCGTGACCAAACTCGTGAATAATCTTGGCGATCCCAAGTGTCGCCCACAGATAAATCAGGTTGGGCCAACCAAAGAAGCTTTGGAATTCCGGAAGCCGACTTTGGAACTCCGCAAAATTGGCACCGAGCATCAACCAGCCCGACACCACGAACGTGATCGTGGTCCAGACGAGAGGTTTCCAGAATAGCCACTTCAGATACGGATACATCCACCGCAGCGTTTGTTCCGGATCCCAACCTGGCAGGCGGAGATACATGAGACTCATCAGAGTCTGCTTCAGCTTCTGCTTACGTTCCTTACGTCGTTCACGAACAACGGCCGCTCCCTGGCCTGGACGATCGCTGCTGACCAGTGCCTTTTTGTGCAGGTCGGTGATTAGCTGCTGAATGTCGCTAAGTGTCACCTGTAGTGTCGGAAAGAAGACTTTCAGGTCATCCCGAACCTGTTCCAGACTGCGACTTCCGTCGAGCAGTTCCAGAATCTTGTATTGTTCCACTTGCAGCCTGTGGTATTTCAGGCCAACAGGATCCTTGATCACCTGATAACCGACGCCGAGATAGTCGATTTCCGCCACAACAAGGTCGGCACGACGGCGCAGAGGAATGGGTCGCTGATTAGAAGCGACCATACTCTCGGATTGTGCTTGACTGGATTCCGCCATGATTTCGTCAGCGTCCGCGATGTGTGCGGCACGATCTGTCTGAGGTTAAGGCCGCTGAAAACCGGACTGGCTTATTAGATAAAGTCCGTAGAGTCAGCTTGGTATTGAATCGTCGTCACCACTTTTCGCTGAACTCCGGTAAACAGGACTCTACGGCCGCGAAATCACGACTGCTTCTACGAACGAGCCCTTTCGCAGCAGGAATTTACCCGGACCGGTGGACTTATTTTCGATCTCAGCTTCGATTTCAAAGCTGTTGTCTTTGTCAGGCGTTTTTACAGGATTGATGAACGTCACTTTTCCCACGAAAATCTCTTCTGCTGGAGCCGTTTGCGGCGCCACGCTGGTCAGTTGATTCGCCCTCGATCCACCAGAACCTGCTGTCTGGCCGGAACGTCGGGTTCGACGAATCAGTACGGTGTCTCCAATGTTAACTCTGTCTTCAAACGACATGTCCAAAACGCATACAGCGGTCACCCGGGCCAAATTCACGATCGTCATGACGGGATCGCCCTGACGTACGGCCGACCCGATCGATTTCTTGTGCATCTCCGTCACGATGCCGCTTTTGGTGGCCGTGCGTTTGTACTGAGCGAGCTCTGTTTCTTTCGTTTTCAGGGCAAGCTCCGCGGCCGTCTTGTCCTCTTTGGCTTTTGCCAATTCTGCCGTCGCTTTCACCACATCCAGTTTGAGTTGGCTGATTTCGTCTGGGGTATACAGTTCAACGCCGCGTTTCTCTTTGGTGCGTGCGTTTGTGGCCATCTTGCTGGACAGTTTTAGTTCTGCGTCTTGCAACGCAACGTCTGCAAAGTCAATCAGTACTGTCGAGTTGGCTTTCAGTCGCGCTTCTTCGAGTTGGGCTTCTACTAATCGTGAATCAAGTTCAACAACGACCTGGCCTTCCTGTACGACGCCGCCTTTGGCTTCTGGTGCCAGGCTGGTAATGGTGCCAGGGATGTCGACCGAAATCTCGACGGTGTCGCTGTCTTTGATTTCAATTCTGGCACGCGTGACTTCTATCGCGTTCGGGTCGTCCCAACGTGGTGCCGCCTGAGGTTCAAACGCCGACGAAACTGTGATCAACGCTAATGCCGCCAATAGACATCCGATGGCCAGAACGGTTCTGTTTGTCATCATTTGCTCACTTCTAAGTTCTGGTAGGTAACTCTGCTTGCGGAGCAATCGCGGATTGCTCCCGCCCTCACCCCAAAGGGACGTCCTTAAGCTATAGGTCTAACGGATTTAGCGGATCTCTACAATCTGTTTTCAGCCATACGAGCCGCTTCCCGCAAAAGCCGTGAGATTTCGGTGTCGATCTACGTAAACCACGAAACGTTGTGAAGCATCCCGGCGGAAATTCGCAGGCCTTACCAGCTCCCTGCCAGAGCTGCGCTCTCGTGCCGTCCGGTGCCATGGTCCATTGTGGCTGTACCTGGAAGTCCCCATTCAATCGCTCTGACAATTCGGATTAGGCCAGTTTTGCTGCCAGCAGATCGGCTGAACTTTAACGATAAACCCGCGCCGGCTCAGACAGACGACCTATGTTTCCCTTACGCACCGTTCGCTTCTCCACGGGAGCAACGGCCGACAGCGCTGCCCAACTGGCGTTGTCTGTCACAGACTTCCAACTCAAAATCGAACAATTCAAAATAGTCGGGCTAAATCATGTCAGTTTCAGAAGCAACTCCTGCCGGGCAGCACGTCGCCGTTCCCGGAGAGACCTGTCCTCGATGTCACACAACCTCATCATGGGGCGAAAACTCCTGGTGTCCTGATTGTGGGTACTATCCCATTGTCGACGCAGGTGCCGCAGAAGGCGAATCGTGGTCTGACCGCTTACCGGAGGTCCCGAAGGAAGCAGAAGACACGCGGACCGCACTGGAATCTATTCCGATGTGGTTTTGGGGAATGATCGCAGGCATCGTTGGCATTACGCTGTTTAGTGTTGCGATCCGCGTCTGTCTTCCTGGGGAAGAAGGCGAAAGTGTCCGCGGTACGATTACATTAGTCTGGGCAGTTAAAAATCTGGTATTGCATGGGCTGTTGGCTTGCGCAGTTTTTGTT
>CALFOL010000177.1 GCA_937919915.1 uncultured Planctomycetaceae bacterium | reverse complement strand
GCTGTGCAATCCGTTCTTCCGGCGCATCCGCAGACCAGCGATGCTACGCCGACGATCCAGTGGGTGCCGGTTGCCGGTTCTCCGCCTGGCTCAAACGCGACGTACAATGTTGAGCTCCAAAACGCTGCCAACCAGGTTGTCGGCTTCCAGGAAGGGCACGTCGGAGAATCGATCACGATCAGTGATCCTCTGCCACCAGGTGTTTACACCGCGTTTATCACCTCTATCAACCGTGCTGGTGTGGCCCTGCTGCCACCGTCACAGCTGAGGTCGTTCGAAGTCGTCGCGATTTCTGTGACTTCTCCGGCTGGCGTCATCCAGGACAACACTCCGACGATCACCTGGACGCCCGTCGACAGGACAGACCACTACGAACTTCAGATTCGATCCGGATTGACGGGTGCTTCTGTGCTTGAGGAATTGAATCTGACCGACACGTCGTTCACTGTTGATCCAGCTCTTGATCTTGGTAGTTACCAGGTTCGTGTGCGAGCCATCGAAGACACAACCGATCAGATTGGTGACTGGAGCGTCTTCCAGAACTTCCAGATTGGAACGTCACCGGCAATCACATCGCCCGTCCCGTTGGCCGGACAAACAGCCGCTGTTGTCACTGTTGGCACCCCAACGATTACCTGGGACGCCGTTCAGGGAGCAGCCACCTACGATGTTGTTATCATTGATGTGACCGACAACATCAATCCGTTGCAGACTCTGACAGGACTCACGACGACTTCAATCACGTTGACACAGCCTTTGGAACTGGGCGAATATACGATCCAGGTACGAGGGGTGACGGTGGATTCATTGGCTGGCGAATACAGTGCACCGGCCACTTTGCTGGTGCGGTTACCGACAACTGTCAGCTTGCCAACAGGTCGTCTGGAGGATTCTACACCAACGATTTCGTGGACGGCGGTTAGCGGTGCCGAAAGGTATGACCTGGAAATCATCAGAACCGTCAACAGCATTGAAGTGGTCGTCTACAACGCACCGGGAATCACCGGGACCACACATACTGTTCCGACGGCAAACGCGTTGCCGATTGGTCAGTATCAGATTCGCGTGATCGCTCAAAACCTGGCGGCACCTGCATCCTCCGGACAGACGGTCACGTCGCTGAACATTCCAGCTGCATTCATCGTTGCGACACCGCCTCAGGTTCTGCTGCCAAATTCCGGCATCTACGATACCACTCCGGAAATTACGTGGATCCTGCCAGCAGGTGCTGACGTCAGCAGAGTGACTATCACAAACGCTTTGACAAACGCAGTTGTTATTGATTTGCCGGGTATCGTGGGGAACTCTACGGTGTTGACGAATCCATTGGCACCGGGCGAATATCAGGTGGTCGTGGAATCATCAACGACGACTGGACCAGCGGTGACATCAAATCCAAGTACGGCCCACGTGTTCCGCGTTGGCAGTGCACCGGTTCCGTTGGGACCATCGCAAGGACTGGGCAACGCTCCATTCTTTGAAGTTGTGGACAAACGCCCAACACTGACATGGCAGCAATCGATTGCCGGTGAAGAGTTTTCTGTCTGGGTGACAGACGTCACCAACCAGGAAGTGATCACGATCACTCATGGTCTGCAGGAAGCCAGCTACACGCTGCAACAGGATCTTCCAGTGGGCCGATATCGCTATTGGGCTCGAGCCGACAACGGACTCGGTGACCAAAGTGCATGGAGTGCTCCGCATGTCTTTGACGTAAAGACTCGGCCGGTACTGCAGCCAGTTCAACCGACCTTTAACCCACGTCCGACGTTCACCTGGAACACGGCGGCTACAGGAAACCTGCAGCCGGAAATCGATCAGTACCGCGTCTTTATCCGTCGTGTTGATGTGACGCCTGTTGTAGACATCGATACCGGATTCACTGTTGCAGGCAACCAATACACGCCGACCGAAGATCTGCCAAACGGCCGATACCGAATCTGGGTGAAGGGCGTTAACGAGACGTCGGTTTCCAAGGGAACCGTGGAAACAATCTGGAGCGTCGGCCAGGACTTCGAAATCAGTGGTCGACCCATTGTGACGAACCCCGGCAACACAGACGATTCCACTCCACTGATCATCTGGTCACCAGTTGGTCAGGCTTCGTCCTATCAGTTGTATATCGCTCCTGCGAATGCTGCTGGCAGTCCGGTTGTGAACATATCCGGACTGACAGCCACGTCATTTCAGGTGTCTGATCCGCTGGCAAACGGCAACTACGTTGCGTGGGTACGAACGACGTCGATTACCGGACAGATTTCTCCATGGAGCCTGACGCCTCAGGGACAGTTTACAATCAGCGGAAGTGATGCAGGCGGCATCGATAAGGTTGTTGTCAGTGCCATTCCACCGGGTACCGATCGCACTCCAACATTTACGTGGACACCGGATGCCGCTGCTGATCACTACGACATCTTCGTGGCATCTCGGTCGGCGACAAATGTCGCGTTGATTCGAGACACGAATGTTCCGGGGACGACGTATACATCGACACGTCAGTTGGCTCCTGGCGAATACCGCGTCTGGGTGCGAGCTATCGCGGTAGACGGAATTATCGGGCCATGGAGCACTCCTGTTGACTTCACGGTTCTGGCCGCCAATAACGGCACGACGACCGGTGTCACCGACATCGTCATGCTGGCTTCTATAGATGCCGCATCAGCAGCTTTGCAGTTCGATCAGGTCTCCGTGGGCTTAATGCAGCGTGTTGTGATGAATGAGCGAGTTCAGGCGACAGCGGAAGCTGACGCTTCTGAACAGTCGACTCCGCAACAACCTGCAGCCATCAGTTCAGATGCTGGCACAGCAGAAGCCTCTCTTCAGTCGGACGACGTGATGGCGGAATGGGACAAAGCGATCTGGGCAGAAGAGTCCGGCGGTGTCCTGAGTGTCGCGTCGGCAGGATCTGTATCCGTCGAAGCCACGCGGCCAAAGGGCTGGCTGGCTGGCATGGCAATGGTCTCAACGTCGTTGTTTCGCCGCCAGAAAAAGAACGACGAATAGTCGAAGCTAGCTTAGCTTTCTGAATTTGTGCAGCGGGACGCCGGTTTTACTTTTGTAAATCCGCCGTCCCGTTTTTTGTGAGGTCGCTCCACCTGACCGATCATGTACTTCGCAAACACGAATCAGCTGCGCTATGGGTCCTGCACGGATGATGGTCTGGAGCAATTTACCTTTCGTTGTGGACGGTTCTGGCTCGCGGGAACCGGCTCACGTAGGCAAAACGCGTGCCCCGCGGCCACAAGTCAGCGTAATACGCTGTAGCACAAGTTACCGACTGACGCGGTCGCCTGTTTGTAGCGGGGTTCGTCAGAACACTGACAGTGCAACTCTACAGCGGAAGTATTTCTCGCTGCTGGATGGCTGACGAAATGTCTACTCAGGTTTTTGGCCGAACATTCCGGATATGAAACCCAGAGCCGAAGCGATGAACACAATCAGCAGCAACGCTGGAGCCATATGCATTGGAGATGTCAGGTAGTGCAACACGCCCGTCTCAGCGGGTACGGTTCCATGGCCTGGATGCGCTACGCTGACGTCACTGCACAGGAAAAACAGAAGTGCTGTGAGTCCGTTACGTCGTAAATCCCGAATGCGAAACACGTTGTTCTACCTCAAAAATGCCTTGCGATAATTTCCTGCTGACGTCTGTGCGCCAATGTATCAGCGGACCGGTAAGATGGAAAGCCGTAGCTGATAACTCCAGCAAATTGTGGGGAGTAGCCTGTCGTTGAACGATTGCAAG
>CALFOL010000176.1 GCA_937919915.1 uncultured Planctomycetaceae bacterium | reverse complement strand
GTTAAACAATCTATGCGCTGACATCGATCCACTTCTGCTCACGGTGGCTTTTCAGGATCGCTTCGCAGAGCAGGATTTCACGATGACCGTCTTCGAATGTTGGGAATGTTCGCTCCGCTGAAAAGTCTCCAGCAGCGATGTATCCGTAGAAATCCCGGAACAGTTGTTTGAACGTGTCCGGAAACCCCTGATTGTGGCCGCCGGGGTAATCTGCGTGACTTCCCGCGCGGTCGCTCATCAGTGCCGGGTCGCGTGTGAGTGCTTCGTTCGCGCGATCACGATGGCCGATGCGAATTTCGTTCGGGCACTCGCTGTTCCACGTTAGCGATTGCTTTGATCCAGCGATTTCATAGCGCAGACAGTTCTTGCGGCCTGCCGTGACCTGAGACACCGACATCGATCCTCGACCACCGCCGGCGAATTTCAACAGGATACTGCCAGCGTCTTCGGTCGTGATGTCGACGGCAGCCGTTTCGTCCGTTGCGTTGGTTTTACCGCTGAAGGTCTCGACGCTGCCGAGTGGGCGTTGTCGCTTGGGGTAGACGGTTTGCAGGTCCGCACAAACCGCCGTGACCTTTCGATGTGTGATGAACTGAATCAGGTCGAGCCAATGCGTGCCGATGTCGGCGACAGCGCGCAGTTCACCGCCGTCTTCTGTCATGACTCGCCAATTGAAATCGGTGTTGTGAAACAGCCAGTCCTGTACGTAACTGCCGGTGACGTGGAACAGGTCTCCGATGTCGCCGTTACGAAATCGTTCTGACGCTTCGATGCACAGCGGATAATATCGCACGTTGTAGTTGGCGCCGGCGACGCGTCCGCTGTCTGCGGCGATCTTCACGAGTTCCGCAGATTCCTGCGAAGTCATCGCCAGTGGTTTTTCGCACAGCACGTGCTTGCCGGCGTTCAGCAGTTGCGACGTTTGTTCGAAGTGAAATCGATTCGGGGACGTGATGTGAACAACGTCGACTGCGTCATCGTTCAGGATTTCATTAAGCGACGAATAACCCTTGGGCAGCCGAAGTCTTTCCGCGGTCTGCCGTGACTTATCCGGCGATGAACCGAGAATGCCCTCGACACGCACGCCCGCGCGAATGAGTCCTTCGACGTGAACCGGCCCTATGAAGCCGGTGCCGATAACGGCGGCAGTGAGTTGTTGTTTGTTCATGCTGTCGTGTTGTAGGTCACGCTCCCGCGTGACGACCGGGGAAGACCTCTGATTGAATTGCTGCCAGAAAATGTGATCGACGTTGAATGAGTTTGGTAAGCAGAGCGTACCCTACTTCGTCCACGCGTTTCTCTTCAGCCAATCATCACAGCGTTTCGGCCACATAGTGACTGGTTGGCCGTCAACCGGTCGCAGGCCGTAACCATGGCCGCCGGTGTCATACACGTGAAGCTCCGAGGCGACGCCGGCTTTCTTCAATGCTGATGTGAGCAACAAGCTGCTTTGCACTGTGATTGGATCGTCGAAGGCATGGACCATGAACATCTTCGGCGAGTCCTTGGTGACCTTCAGGTCTTCGGCTAGTTTCGTCTCTTCTTTGTTGGCAAAGTACGCTGGATAAATCAGTATCGCCGCATCCGGAAGGAATGGTTGCCTGTCGGCTTCATCGACGGGTTCGTACAGACGTTCTGTCGTTAGTGCCGTTCGGCCTGCCGTGTGTCCACCGGCTGAGAAACCAAGGATACCGATCTGATCTGTCTTCAATCCCCAATCCGCAGCACGACTGCGAACGATGCTTAAAGTTCGCTGGGCGTCCTGAACAGGCTGCAGCCATTTCGGATCAACACTGCCCGTTGGCACGCGATACTTCAGCACGATGGCCGTCACGCCGATTGAGGTCAACCATTCGGCAACTTCAGTGCCTTCCAGATCCCAGGCCAGAATATGAAATCCACCACCCGGGCACACAACAACCGCGGATCCGCTGCGTTTGTCTTTGGGGGGCAGGTAGACGTGAGCTTCCGGCATGGCGACATTCGCCAGCTTGATGATGCGGCGTCCTGCGATGAGGCGATCTTCTGGTTTGGTGATATCTTCTTCCTCACCAACCTCGCGAGCCGGGCCGGGGGGAGTGCCTGGCCAGAGCTTGATGACTTCGTCGGCGTGCGCTTCGTAGGCGTGAGTCATGGTCGGCGATGTGCAGGTGATGAAGAGGGTTGCCAGTAGCAGGCCGAATGTGGGCCGGTGGATACAGAGAGGCATGCGATTCCTGATATGCGGGGAAGTGAGCGGGCTGTCGCAGAGTTTTTACCGCTGCAGATCTGACAAGGAAAGCGAGTTGGCGGATTTCCTTGCAACCGACATGGAATCTGAGAGACGGCGGAAACTCGTGCCGATGTCCCCGCTCGGCAGAACCTGCCGAAAGACACGGTTTGGGACGTGGTTACAGGCGGTTCGCGCGACGACATGCTCGGCGATGTTGATGCAGGATCGGGTTGAAAATCGAAACTAGGTCTATAATCATGGCGTGATGTTCAATGGTTCGATTCGCCGTCGATCACGCAACCTGGTGCTTTTTAAACATTTCTTCCGTGCGAAATCTGGATATGCGGCTGAGACGTCAACTGCTGCAACTCTTTCTGACTTTGATTACGTTGCCCGTATTCGCTGAAGAGGCTGCGCTGCAACCTGTCGACAGCGTCATCCGAATGGTGTCACAAACAGACATCACTGCTCAGCAAAGGCTTGCCGAGCAATACCGCGCTGAGGAACCCGTAGACGGTTACAAAAAGGGCTTTCTGCAGACGGCATCGGTCTCAGCGGGGTGGTTGAGCGGTCTGAGTGGCAGTCAGTTAAATTCGAACTTCATCGAACTATCAGTGAAGACGGCGATTCCGCTTGGGAGCTTCGAACACATCATGGGCGTAACGCCAAGCTTCCGAACCGACTTCATCGAAGCGGCGCCCGGCGTTGATGCTCCATCAGAACTGCATCAGGCAGGTGTAAGCTTTGTTGTTCCGCACAAGATCAACGAACGTTGGTCCGCATTGGCGATCGTCGCGCCTGCGGTGCGAAGTGACTTCACGACCAGTGATGATGCACTGAGGATTTTCGGAATGGCCCTGTTGACCTGGCAGGCTAAGCCGGATCGGCTGGCTGTTTCTTTTGGTGCTCTGTATCCTGATCGAGCAGACCTCCCAATTCTCCCTGCGATTGGTCTGAAGTGGACGCCGAACAAAAAGACGATCTACGACATCCGGTTTCCCGAGTCACGTTTTTCGTGGCGACTTGCAAAAGATGGTTGCCACAGCGAAACGTGGGCGTACATGTCCGGGGGATTTGGCGGCAGCACGTGGGCCGTGACACGAGCCGATGGCAGCCACGATCAATTGTCGTTGAAAGACATTCGATTGTTGTTTGGAGCTGAACGCAAATTCGACGGCGGCAGCAGAATGTTCGCCGAATTCGGTCTCGCGTTTAGTCGCACGCTGGAATACGAAGCGACTCAAACCGAACAGACGTTCGGAAATGCCATCGTGATCCAGGCCGGCCTGACGTATTGATGCTACCTGGCGAGCCGACGACGTAAGCTGTTGTTTCTGTTCTGCCGAGGTTGCAATTGGCGCTCGGGGAGACCTTCGGTCCGTCAGTGTGCGGGGTCAGAGACTCTCAGGCAGCGCGCATTTGACTTTTCCTGCTGTCGCCTGCATGATCACGCAGAGTTCGATTCAGAGATTGCCATAACGTAAGCAGTCGCTTATATGTTTTCGCACATAATAACCTTCGGATCATCCTTAC
>CALFOL010000175.1 GCA_937919915.1 uncultured Planctomycetaceae bacterium | reverse complement strand
TTGCGGTCTGTTCTGCGAAAAAACAATTACAACGCAAAACAGTCTAACCGATCAATGGCTCACCCAGTCACCGAAAAGCCCTCCGCAAAACGGGATCGCACCCTGACAGTGTGGCCACGACACTGTTGAGCGTGTTGGCCAGATAGGGCAGAGAGCTCTCTTCGTTGAAGCAAGGGACGACGACTGTGATGTCCGTCTTTGCGATACTTATGTCTGTGTCACATGTGTTTGTAGATTCGGCGGATGTCGAAACGAATTCGGAAGCGATTTCAGATTTGAGATCTGAGAGTTCAGATTCCGTATGTGTCTCGCCACGGAGATGCTGAGGGATTTCGCACGATAGTGACTGCAGCGGACTGTTGACAAGCTCGGCATGTTCACGGATTGAAGTGAACTGAAAACGTTCCAGGTACTGCGGAAGAATGCGTTTGTACTTGTCGAGTTTTCGGTAGTGCCGCATCTGCGTCAGCCGATCGGCGACACTTAAGCGAGGCTGTTCGGTATCCAGTTCCCAAACCTGGAAGTACATCACAAACGGGTCGGAGTCTGTCTCGACGGCTCGATCCACCAAACGCCGCATTAGAAAATTGGGCAACTGACGCTGGTAGTTTCCACCAGAAATCGGCAACCAACCGCCAGGAGTCGGCATTGTTGAGAGCGGGATTTCGATCAATGGCCCGTTGGCGGTCTGAATCTCCTGAATTCGTCGCCATTTCGGTTCGTCGTCGAAATCTCGTTGACGCGGCATTAAGCTGGAGTCGTAGCGGTATCCAGCCCCGGCGATTTCGTCGAGCAGCCACAGTGAGTCTTTTGTGAGCCATCGGTCGGACAATCGAAATCCTTCGATTTCCTGTCCGGTGACTTCTTCCAGAATCCGTTTCGACTTTCGCAGGTCTTCTCGGATCTGTTCTTTAGGGAGCGTGAGTAACGGCTGGTGCAAAAAGCCGCGACTGGCAACCTCATGACCCGCGTCAATCAATGACCGAACCAGTCCGGGCTCTTTTTCTGCCGTCCAGCCCAGGACAAAGAAGGTGGCTTTGGTGTTGTATTGATCCAGCAGTTGCAGAACGCTTTCGATGTTCTGCTGCAGCCGTGGTTCGAAGCGGTACCAGTTGTCGGCACTGATGAACTTTTGAAACACGCCGACCTGAAAATAGTCCTCGACGTTAACCGTCAGCAAATGTCGCCGTGCCCCATCCTGGTCAGAGGGATGGCGATCCCTCGACGGTGGAGTTGTGAGATTCGGTGTCTGCGAGACCATTTGTGACGGAAAATCGGGCGGTTTTGACTGGGACAGCCGTACCTGAGGTAGGCTTGAATGCAGTCAAAACTAGTTTCCGAATCACAACGTGGATATTGATTTTTTGATACAGCCTCGTTTCCAGCAGAACGAGAACAGCGATCTTGCCGGTTATAGCGGTTGGGTAATTCTGCCAGAGTTTGCGAGTTGCATAACGGTCTAAACGTCCAAGATCTGGACTTCGAATTGTGCCGCCGCGGATTGATGCCTGGGACTGACTCAGCGTAAATCGTCAGCACGAACACTCACAATTCGTCCAAATCCTGCGACAAGATGCGCGGCTTCGAGCTCGAAACACCAGATTGTGAAATCACCGAAGTCTGCATACATCGCAGCTTCGGGGTGCACCGTCAGGAATGCCGCTCGCTTGTCGGCATCTTCAGAACGGTCGAGGCAGACCGCCCTGCCTGTCAGCGTCAGGCGTGCTCCCGCCAGCGGGTTGCCGTCTTCCCCGCCAGGTTCCACCAGCAACAGGGAGCACCGCTCGTCCTGTTGCAGATTACGAGTATGTACCGCCAGCCCCGACAGCAGCATGACCGACTGCAGCTCGCTTGTCGGCGCGATGGTCACCAGCGATAGAAACGGAGATCCATCCGATGCCAACGTTCCCAGACTGGCCGTTCGCATGTTGCTCAGGATTGAACGAACCTGATTGATGGAGTTTGAGTCAGCTGCCATGTTGAGTCATTTTCCGGACGGCTTGGCTTATCACAACTTCCGTTCGATCTCTCGCAGTACGAACTTTGTAGGTTCCTGTTCGCGCATCTTGGCGATCACATCCTTTAGGTCATCGATCGTACGTTCAACAAGGCCCAGATTCGAATCGTTTGGAAACCTCTTCAACAGAGCCCTGGCGGCGTCGACGGATCGAGAATGACTAAAGACAAACCTTAGGTCTTCTTCATTGACGTCTTCCGGCGGCATCTTGAGCACGAGTTTCGTGGTGGCTTCTTTGGCTTTGGGAACGTGCTGGAGCAGTTCCTTGACCTCATCCATCGTGAGTTTGCGGCCCAGCAGTGTTTTCGTGGCAGAACTGGACAGCAGCGGGACAAATCGTGCCAGAAAAATCAGGTCGGCGTTATCGGGACCAGGCCGGCTTTTGGCAAGGCGTTCCCAAAGATCGCGGGCGATCTTCTTCCGAGGATCTTCTTTTTGAGGTGGAGATGCTGAACCATCTTCCGACATCGATCGGCCTTTCTGCGTGCAAACGAATTCCTGGTCGGTGAATATCCCGCTCAGGTTCAATCTGCAGTAAACTACTCGAAGTCGGCCTGAGTCCGAAGCGATTTCGAGAAGCGACTTGCGAAAATTCGCGGGAAGTCACTCATCAGACCAGCGGGCTCTGCCTGACGCACGATATTTCGGATGCCGACACCCACTGCTGTTTCGTCCAATAGACACACACCCTATGCCAGAATTTCGCATCGAAACCCTCGATGATCCGCGATTGGACATCTATCGCAGTTTGCGGAAAACCAATCAGAATCGATATCAGGACTTGTTTATCGCGGAAGGGGTGACTGTGGTTGAACGGCTTTTTTGCAGTGATTTCGAGGTGCAGTCTGTACTGGTCACTGATCAGAAGATGCCTGCGTTTCGGCAGAAACTCTCCGATGACCTCACGGTGTATTCGTTGAGCAGAGAACTTGCGACGATGCTGGTTGGTTTTACGTTTCACATGGGAGTCCTTGCGGCTGGTTATCGCCGCCCTGCTCCGCCGCTGATCTCGGCTTTGCCGAGATCAGGTGCCAGTCTTGTGCTGATTGCTGACCAGGTTGTTGATCAACAGAATGTCGGCTTATTGATTCGCATAGCATCAGGCTTTGGTGCGGACGCGCTGTTACTGACCAAAGGTTCTGCCGATCCGTTTTCTCGCCGAGCCATCCGTGTTTCGATGGGAAACGGGTTGTTCTTGCCGATCATTCAGTTACCAATGAAAGGCGCGGACGCGTTGCAGGAGCTTGCCGGACTAGGTTACTCGTGTTGCGCGACAGTACTTTCAGCAGACGCCGCCGAACTGAGTTCGTTTCAGTTTCCGGAACGCACGGCGCTGATATTCGGAAACGAGACTCACGGAATCTGTGACTCGATGATTGCAGGTTGTGATCAGCAGCTGATGATTTCCATGTTGAATGGGACGGACTCGCTGAACGTCGCCATCGCCGCCGGGATTTTTGGATACGCTTACCGGTCAATGTTCCCTGTTGAGAGCCCTGCTTAAAGGATGCCGAGTGCCACTGGCTCTGCCGGTGCTGGAAGTCGTGGAAACTCACCGGCACACGTGTTCACTTATGCCGGATCGTGAAGCCGCTGAATTCTTCGGGTGAGTTCATCTCGATGCACTCCGTCGAGTGCAGATTTTCCTCGAAATGTGTCGCCACGGCATTTGCGAATGCTGTCACGATCGCATCCTCGCCGCGGGCCACCATTTCGACTCTCCCGTCCTTTAGGTTCTTCACGTAGCCACGGACGGAAAAGCGTGCGGCAATGCCGCGTGTTGTCCAGCGAAACCCAACGCCCTGAACCCGGCCGGAAAAGAAGTACTTCCTGGTCACCAAAGAGCAATCAGTCACGACGGTTCTCCTGGAGGTGAAAGGGACGCGCACAAAAAAACGACCAGCGAAAATGCTGGTCGTTCTTAGAGGGGCCGGTGGGATTCGAACCCACGCATGATGGATTTGCAATCCATTGCCTTAGCCACTTGGCCACGGCCCCATTGAGTTTTAAGTGTTATTCAACCAACGTAAACCACGTAAACTTTGGGGGTCACGCCGTTAGCGTCAATTATAGGACAGATATCGGCAGTCCATCCAGTCTGCTGGAGTCAAAATCGATCGAAATGGACGTCGTTGGCTTGCGAAAGCCCTAATCGGACCTGCCTTCATGAGACACCGACCGATTTTTGAGGTTCGACCTGCCTTTGGTAGATCGCCCGAATTCCTGTGTATAGCATGGCTTCAGCTGGTTCTACTTGAGTCCTCAAGGGTTCCGCTCGGCCGAAACTTCGTCGGCGACACAATTCGTGTCCCAATCAACTGACCTCGAAGCGCGCTAAGGACGGCGGCATTTTTTCCCAATAGTCTCTGGAGTGCGATACATTGTCTGATTCTGAAGAACAACTGATTTCTGTTGCTCGCGACGCTGTTAGCCAATGCAACTGGGTTGTCGGCGAATGTGCAGCTAAGTGGACGCAAAAGTACGCTCGTGGCCGGACTGATGGCGATTTTGGTCAGATGGTGGGGCTTAGCGGCGACCAGATCTACCAGCGCCGTCGCGTGTGGGAAGCTTTTGGCACCACTTACGAAAACCATGCCAACCTGAAGTGGTCTTTCTTCTACGTGGCGTTGAATTGGGAAGACGCCACGAAATGTCTGAACTGGTCCGACGAGAACGAGGCGACGGTTGCGGAAATGCGAGCCTGGCGTCGAGCTCAAAACGGCGAAGACCTGTTCTCTGAGCCGGAAGAGGAATACTCAGAGTGGGCCGCGCCATTGGTCATGGATACCAGCGGCATGCCGAACAGCGTTGTCCAGGATCCTTCCGGATTTGTACCTGCCGGTGAAGGTACCCGGGCAGGCATGACCTACGAAGGCGCCGCAGCAGAAACAATGGCTGCGGCTGCTCGTGAATCTGGCGACTACGCTCCGTTTCGCAGTGGAGCAGCTGCTCCTGGGCCGGGTGAACAGTCTCCCGGAATTGCGTTGCTGGAACGTCCCGATGTCACTCCTGATCAGGTCTGGAAACGCGTGGTGTCGATGCTGGAACGTATGAACAAAGGAATTGACAAAAAGGTATTGAAGGCCTACGAAAACCAGCCTGAAAAACTGCAAAAACGACTGGCGACTGCGTTCGGCGAATTGCACGACAAGCTGGCTGAGTTCATGTAAGGTGATGTCCGAACACAGCAGGATTGCAAGCACGACACGCCAGCGAGTGAATGGGGGTTTTACTGCCTTGCACTGTGTGCTGGAATATTTTTACCTGTCGGTCGCCTAAGACGAGGCGTAGGTCGGAAGTGTGCACGACAATCGGACCTGCAATCTTTTTTCTGATGAATAGCAGCGATGACGAATGATCAACAAGGTCCCGCATCAACCGCGAACATGCTGCTGGTTGCAGCGTTGCTGTTGTTGTCCGGAGCTCTCGTCTATCAAAACTGGTTCACGAGTCCGCCGGTGAATACACTGCCGGTCGACTACGTTTCTCGTGCTGCTGTTCCTGCTGGTGACCTTGCAGTGGATGAAACACAGAGAATCGCCGTTTTTAAGAGGACGGCACCTTCTGTTGTTTTTATTCGCACCAAAGACGTTGCTCGTTTCCTGTTCTCCGGACAAATACACGAGCAGGAGCGTGAGTTGTCTTCAGGGACTGGCCTGGTCTGGGACAAACATGGGCATATCGTCACCAATCTGCATGTCGTCGAAGATGCTCTGCGCAGCAACGAATCTGCGCTGGAAGTCGTGTTTGCTGATAAGAGCACGGTGGATGCTGAGTTTGTCGGTGGAGTTCGTGAGTTCGATATCGCCCTGCTGAGAATCAAAGTCGGAGTCGACGGCATTATACCGATCCCATTGGGAACGTCTGACAATCTGAATGTCGGACAGGATGCGTGGGCGATCGGAAGCCCATTTGGTTTTGATCAAACCCTGTCGACGGGTGTCATTGGTGGGTTGAATCGCAGCGTGTCCGGTGCGGATGGTTCTGGTGTGCTGAGCGGATTGATTCAAACAGATGCCGCGATCAATCCCGGTAATTCCGGCGGACCCCTGCTGGACAGTTCCGGCCGGATGATTGGAGTCAACACAGCGATTGTGTCTCCCACAGGCGCGTATTCTGGATTAGGCTTTGCCGTTCCGGTGTCGAGTGTGGTGACTGCCGTCGAAATGGTGCTGCAGGCGACCACTGAGAATCAACGGCCTGTACTGGGGATTAAGATTCTGTCCCCTGAAGAGGCTCTTGCCTACGGAGCGACTCCTGATGCCGCCCGCCGCGGTTTGTACATCCAACGCATCGATCCAAACGGACCCGCCAGTGGGCTCGGGCTGCGGCCAATTACGCAACGCGGTAATACCATTTATCCAGGCGACCAGATCATTGCTCTGAACGGTGAGCCGACAACCACGCCCGAAGAGCTGCACGTCGCTCTGGGAAAGCATGCATCCGGCGACGTCATTACCTTGAGCCTAATACGCAGCAATGGTCAGCGGGTGAGGGTGGAGATCACGTTACAGGCTCGCAAGCTGATTATTTGATCGCCAAAGTAGACATCACTTATCGAATGACGTTACTTGCTTCGGGAGGGTGACATGCGGGAATGGAAACGTGGTGAAATTCAGGCGATCGGAGCAGTCGCGAAGCCCATGATCCTCGGTGGCGGCTTTGTGGCATTGTTCACGGGCTACCTGGACTTTAACTACGCCACTTTTGTTAGCGGCTTACCGGCAACTCTCACATCTGGTGCCTTCCCAACACTTTTCGGGGCTGTCCTCGTCCTGTTGCTTGGTTGCGCCCTTGGTTGCTGGCTTTGGAAAGTTGGAAAACGAACGGGGATTTCAACGCGACCGTTTGATCGCGATTAAAAGGCCTACAGCAGTTCCTGCTGACGCGTGGCCGCGAAGAACGCGCTGACCAGTGTGGTAATCGTATTCCACGAGCCAGACGCGCTTACGACTTATTAGAGCAGTTTCCTTATTGTTGTGAACGGCACTCGCTCGCGGGAGCAGGCTTTCTTCGATCGAAACGCGTGCCCCGCGGCCACGAGTCAGCGTAATACGCTGTAGAGCAGTTTACTTATTGTCGTGTACGGTACTCGCTCGCGGGAGTAGGGTTTCTTCACTCGAAATACGTTCCCCGCGGCCACAAATCAGCGTAATACGCTGTAA
>CALFOL010000174.1 GCA_937919915.1 uncultured Planctomycetaceae bacterium | reverse complement strand
AAATCTGCGAATTGTCCTTGCCGTGCAGACTGGGGTGTAATCGATATGTGTGTTTATTTGTGGGCGGGTGCTTAGACTACAAATGCATCGCATTAGGTCAAATGACTGACAGCATTCACCGTCGGTCTGCCTTCAAGGTTTCGAGGGCGTTCAGAATATGGAACCTGCGAGGCTCCGACAGCATCGTGCCGAACGGAATTCGGGTTGCTCCTTCCAGAGCGATCACACTTTGAGGGCGGCGACCGGAATAGTCGATGTCCGAGATGACGGAATCGATTTCATTCCCTTGAAAGCGCCGCGTCCGGCCAATGTCGGCAACTCCGAGAATCGCGACTAACGTTTCTTCCCTGCCGCGATGTAGGCGGCGCGTTGAGTGGCGTATTCTTCGGCCGAAATGTCGCCGTCTGCCGCGTGTATCGCGTCGGCCTCAAAGCACTTCTCCAGAAACGGAACGCACCATCCGCAACCGGTGCCTGCCCCGCCGCATTCACTCAGCTGGCTGGGAACTCGCGGCTGGTGAATGCGAATATAGTTGACCACTTTGCGTTTGGTTACGTGAAAGCAGTAACAGAGTTTGTCGTCGAGTTCCAACGGGTGGTCTTTCTTGCGGTCAACTGCGCGTGATCGTTTCGTGTAAGTTCAGCAGGACACGTGCTACGGATGTCCACGCGGCGAGTTCTGCGTTGTCGATCCCTGAAGCGGCCGGTGTGTGGCCAATCTTCAGGAACGCGTTTGTCGATTCGGCGGCAGCGGAAAATTCTACCCGCTGAGTCTGCAGGACTTCCTGCAGGACAACGGCTTCCTCAGGTTGCGGAAGGCGGTTCAGACAGCGTTCGAAGATAAACTGCAACCGGGTTTCTGTGGTGTCCCCGCCTTCACGAATCGTCTGATCAGCTAAAGCGCGCGCGGCTTCGACGTAGCTGGGATCATTCAACAGCACCAGTGCCTGCAGGCTGTTATTGCTGCGCGGTCGATCAACCGTGCATTCTTCTCGGCTGGGAGCATCAAAAGATCGCATCGCGGGGTGCAGGAACGTGCGACACCAATAAGTGTAGAGTCCGCGACGATATTGATTCTTTCCAGTTTCCGGATCCCAGGTTCGCTTCGGGAAATTCAGGTGTGCCCAGTAGCCTGCTGGTTGATAGGGTTTGACGCTGGGCCCACCGACGTGATCGACCAGCAAGCCGGAAACCGCCAGGGCTCCATCACGGATGAATTCCGCATCCAGGCGGTAACGGGACTGCCGCGCGATCCAGTCATTGAACGGATCGGCTTCTACCAGTTCCTGACCCGCGGCTGATGATCTGCGATAGGCGTCTGAAGAGACGATCAGGCGTATCACGTGTTGCACGTTCCAGCCGCTTTGACGGAACTCAACGGCCAGCCAATCCAGCAATTCGGGGTGAGTCGGCCACGTTCCCTGCGAACCGAAATCGTCCGAGGATTTCACCAGTCCTTTTCCAAACAGCATCTTCCAAAGTCGATTCACGAAAACTCGGGCAACCAACGGGTTTTGTTCAGCAACAAACCATTGAGCAAGGTCAATGCGCGAGGCGCGATTCGAAGTTGTGAGCTGTTGCAGGAAGTGCGGGACGGATGGTTGAACCATGTCGCCGCTGTCGTCCATCCAGTCTCCACGTGCCAGAACGCGAATTGGCCGCGGTTCCTGTGTGCGTGTGATCAGAGTTTCGCCAATCTGTTTCTGTAGCGCTTCGTGTTCGGCCTTAAGCTGGAAGAGTTGTTGTCGCGGTTGCTCCAGCAGCGGTGCCACGGTGCGGTAGTGCGCTGATAGCGATGTTTTCTGTTCTGGCGTTGCGTTCGGCCATGCGCTAATAGTGGCGATATGCTCAGCAGGCAGGCCCAGCGAGTCGTTCGCAAGCCCCGGTTTGTCGACGACGCTGGTACTTAACCGTAACCGTCCAATGTTGTGAAAGTCGACCGCGTTCTGTTGGAGCTCGACAACGACGCGATCCGCCTCCGAGTTTTCGAGCGGTTCCTTGAATTGGAAGACCGCAGTGGGATTCTTTGGATCGCCAAGGTGACCTTCCACGGCCCAGCCCGTGTCCGGTTTTCCGTCGAGTGCATTTTTGACCGGCCAATGCGGCTGTTCGAAACTGGCGAGGGCGTCCTGCAGTACGATTTCCTGTTCTGAAGAGTCGGCATTGCTGACCCGTATCGCTCGAACGCCCGACAGCACAAAGTTGCCGTTTCCCGGAGCACGACTCAAAGATTTGCGTACGAAGCTATCGTCCGCCAGAGTTTCGAGGCGAAATCCAGTCAGTCGGCCGCCGCCTGACAGTGAAATTCGATAGGTTTCGTGTTTCGGTTGCTTACCGGATGTCAGCACACTGCCATCTTCCAGCAACCGCATGTCTTGTCCGCCCAACGACTTCATATCGATCACTTTTGCAACGGACCAGGTTTGCGGAGTTTGCTGCAGCTTCACTTGCAATTCTGCCGCCCACGCGTTCAACGCAGCGTCCAGTTCTGGTGTTTGGGTGTCGAGTGTTTTCTGGACGGTCGCCAGTTGCTGGTCCAGCTCCGCTGTGCGGTTCTTTTGAATGGCTGTCGGCATTTTGACGGACGGTTGTACGCCAACGGCAACATCCTGAATGTCTGCGAAGAATGCGGCGAATTGATAGAAGTCACGTATCGAATAGGGATCGAACTTGTGGTCATGGCATTCGCAGCATCCCATCGTGGCCCCCATCCAGACCGTGGATGCGTTACGGACACGATCAGCAGAATACTTCGCCAGATACTCTTTGGCCTGAGCTCCCCCTTCGCGGGTCGTCATGAGCAGTCGGTTGTATCCGGATGCGATTTTTTGTTCGTCAGTTGCATCGGGCAGCAGATCACCGGCAAGTTGTTCGACAGTAAACTGATCGAACGGCATATTGCGATGGAATGCGGCGATGACGTAGTCGCGATACATCCACACCTCGCGATGATTGTCGCCATGAATTCCATTGGTGTCTGCATATCGCACCAGGTCCAGCCACATGGCCGTCATCCGCTCGGCGTAGTGCTGCGAGGCGAGCAGCTTATCCAGCATCGCGTTCCAGTTGGCGACGGATGAGTCATTGCGAAATGCATCCACTTGTTGGGGGCTCGGCGGCAGTCCTGTGAGATCGAGTGTCAGTCGCCGAACCAGAGTCACCGGATCCGCCTGCGGAAGAGCGGCTAAATTCTTTGCGTTCAGTTTTGACTGAATGAAGCGGTCTATGTCGGTGCCAGTTGGGCCGACCTCAAGCTCAGGAACAGCTGCCTTGACCGGTGCGATGTACGCCCAATGCCCTTTCCAATTTGCCCCCTGATTGATCCACCGTTCGATGGTTTGCTTTTCCGGGGCGGTCAACCGGCGACCACCGGCATGAGGTGGCATGACGACATCCGGATCTTCGGAGGTTATCCGTCGCAGCATTTCGCTGTCCTGCGGTGATGCAGCGTTGACTACAGTAACGCCGTCTGCGGTTTTGAAGATTCCTTCCTTGAGGTCCAAACGCAGGTCGGCCTGACGCTTCCCGGAGTCGGGACCGTGACACGCAAAGCACGCATCTGAGAGAATTGGCCTGACATCACGGTTGAAGTCGATTTCCTGACCAACGACAGCGGTCGCAATGAATGCCTGGTAAAGACAAACAGTGGAGATAATCTTCTGCATAGGTGGGTACGCGGTGAGGTTGTCGTCGAGAATTTAGACACCCATAAGACTAACATGGCCGCGTTTTTCATGCCAGGCACTAAAGCGGGACGATCAGGTTTCGTGTGCATTCGCTGATTGAGACGCGATCATCAGTTGTAGTGGAATTCGCCGGAACTCCTGACATAAGGATTTCCGGCGAAATCCACTACGTCCCAATGTCAAATGTTGGTAGCTGCGTTCGCCGGAACGCGGACAATGCAGCAATAGCGCCGGCAGCTACGACCAGCAGAAAAGGTAAACCGTTCGATCGCCAATCGAACCAGGTGTCGCTAATTCGTCGGCAGACGTACTGTGGCCCACTGTCCGAAATTTTCTTCTATACCAACACGCAGTTCGCGTATGCCTTCGGCGTTTTTCAGGCCGAGCTCATCAATCAGACGACAACCGATCCAGTGTGCCATCAGTTCTGCGGTGGTGTTGGCGATGGGCAGAACGCAGCAGTCTTCAACCGGAAACACCCAGCGGCGATCTTCGAATCTGGCTGTCACTTCGCGACCGTCGGAGGAGGTCTCCACGCTGATACTGTGGTGCGACTCCGGCAGCAGCACGGTGTGGTCCAGCTCGGACACGATCTTCTGACACGCGTCCCGCATCGCGATGAAATCGAACACGTAGCCGTTTTCATCCAGATGACCGCTGACGGAAACATCCAGTCGCCAGTTATGGCCGTGTAACCGTTCGCAGATGTTGCCGTTAAACGTAATGAAATGCGCTGCGCTAAAGACCAGTGAATCTTTGGTCACGCGAGCTTCGAACACTTCAGACATGTTAGTTTTCCGAAAAGACAAGCTGCGTCTCACTGGCATTTGCTACACAAATACCGTCACGCAACGCGGCAAAAATGATTGCAGCAATCATATCCGCTGTCGTTCCGGGATTCCGCCTGTTTCCGTCGGCTCTCAGGAACTGGTCGAAACTCTCGTACATCTCCGTCGCAGCGGCAGCAAACGGCCAGTCCGCCTGCAGCACTCGTCCTGCCCGTACTTGAGTTTCGGCAGCAATCTCTGCGCCGCACTTGCGGGCGATCAACGAATCACCGCAGTGCGAGATGAGTGACAGCGCCACCCACGCCAGACGTTTGTCGGTATGCCGGTCCCACGACTTCGTTTGCTGCAGCAGTCCCAGGCCCGTGCCGAAGACGTCAGCGTAGTTGTTCGCATACTGTGCGGCAATCTGATCACGTTCCGCGGCCAGTCGCATGCACTGGAGAAGATTGACGGTCGGCCATTCGTGTACGTCCTGAGCATTCGACCTTCCGAGTCCGCCTGGCGCCGCGACTCTGATGGCTTCGTAGACAAGAGCGGCATCGTCGATCGTTAGGTTCTGCAGAACAGTGCAGATGCCTGATTGCAAATTCGTATCCGCTGACACGCATGCCAGCGGAGTCAACAGCAGCACGATTCCAAGATTCGTGTTATGGCCTACAGCATCCCGCGTTGCCGAAACCGCTTGAAGAATCCTGGTCCCCACTGAGTCGGCCGTGTGGCTGCCAAGTATTGGAGCGATGATGGCAGCAGAACGTTCGAAGTCAACAGCCGAAGCGTCTTCGAAAGAATCGGCCGGCGAGACATTCCCAGGCTTTGGCGAGCGGACTTCGAGGAGGCAGGCTTGCCTGATCCAGTCTTCCAGCTGCGAATGAAAGCCATCCATCAATACTAAGCACCCGCCCACGAATAAACGCACATGTCAATTACAGATTACAGCGTATTACGCTGAATTGTGGCCGCGGCGAACGGTTTTCGACAGCAAATCGCCTG
>CALFOL010000173.1 GCA_937919915.1 uncultured Planctomycetaceae bacterium | reverse complement strand
CGCGAATTGAGGGTGAGGATCGCAGTTTCTAGCTGTGCCTGCACGGCGACAAGTCAGCAAAACTCTCTGTGTCCGCCGAATCGGGTGTTTTTCGGCGTCAGGACTCAACAAAAAAGAGGCATCCTTCATTAGAAGGATGCCTCTTTTCGTAGGTCATGTACTCACGTATTTCGTGAGCTACGCGATCTCAAACTCTTCATCAGCGCCCGTTTCGCCAGCGATGTTGTTATCGACGAACAGGTTGCCCACGCTTCCCGGTCCGTGATCGTAACAGTCATCATTGTGCCAAAGCGGCAATCCAGCTGCATATCGAGCGGCCAGCATCATCACTTTTTCTTCTGAACCAGGCTTAGCAGCTGTGGGGGATCCAGGATCCACACCCAGCGACTTGAGTTCCTCTTCAAAACCTGCGTCCAGGTCACTCAGGAATTCGTACCCCTCGATAGCTGAGAGTGATTCCAGGCTTCCGTCCACTTCACCCAAAAACGTCGACATTCATTGGCTCCGATGTTCGCAAAACTATTGGTTGCTTAAGTTTCGCCAATCCATTGGCTCCTGATATCGCATTTTTCGGCAGACCTCTTATGGCCTTCAAATTGCGTCAGTTCCTTCTGACGCCGATTCTTCATTTGGTGTGGCGAATTGTCAACAAAAAATACTAAGTGGATCAAACGATTCCGCAGGAACGCACGCAGCGTCCACGCCACGAAGCCCGATCGGTCTCCTGATGACCCCAATTCCGGCTGTAAACGGTAAATAGTCAATCGGGTCTTGACACGTGATACCGCTTCAGCTTCCGGTCAAGCGTCGATCGCTCGATCCCCAAAATCTGTGCCGCACGCGACTTATTCCAGTCCGTAAAATCGAGCGTTGACAAGATATGCCCCCGTTCCACATCCCCCAGTGAAATTTCTCGATACTCCGTCGACGACATCTTTGTCGGTTCCGATGTCGACAGTCGAATTGACAGGGTTGACAACTGAACATCTGAGGCCTTGACTAATTCGTTACGGCACAGGATTACTGTCCGTTCGATGGTGTTCTGTAACTCGCGAACGTTGCCCGGCCAGTCATATTGCGTCAATAGGTGCCCAGCGTCCTCAGTAAACCCTGTAATCATTCGGCCAGTCTTCTCGACAAACTTCCGCAGAAAGAACTCTGCGAGCTGCATGATGTCTTCCCGGCGTTCTCGCAGCGGCTGAGCAATGAGTTCTGCGACGTGTAGCCGGAAATACAGGTCCTTCCGGAAATCGCCATCTTCAACAGCTTCCTCCAGGTCACGATTTGTGGCCGCCAGAATTCGCACGTCAACTTCGATCGCTTTCGTGCCACCAATCCGTTCGAACGGATGCCCTTCCAGAACGCGCAGAAACTTCGCCTGAATGGCCGGGCTCATTTCACCCACTTCGTCCAGAAACAATGTTCCCTTATCAGATTGTTCGAAGCGTCCGATCTTTCGGTCCGAAGCGCCGGTGAATGCACCTTTTTCGTGGCCGAACAATTCACTTTCCAGCAGACTTTCGTTCAACGCGGCACAATTTAAGCACACGAATGGCCCTTCACTGCGTGGGCTGCTGAGATGGACTTTCCGTGCGATCAGTTCTTTGCCGCAGCCGCTTTCTCCACGAATTAATACATTTGCATCGGACTCAGCAATCAACTGAATTTTCTCCTTCAGTTCCGCCATGCATTGGCTGTTGCCGATCAACTGAAAATTCTCGCCAATCTGCTGCCGCAATGATCGGTTTTGGTTTCTGGCCCGGTCCAGCCCCGTTTTCAACGAATCGCGTTCGTGCAGATGATCGAGTGCCACCGCAAACTGCTGCGTGACCGCCAGAGTGTACTCGAGGTCATGCTTGTCCAGGGCGTTGTCTGGATTGGTCGCGTACAGGTGGATGAGTCCTCGAACACCGTTTTCACTGTGAATTGGTGCACAAATGACACTCATTGCCTGCATTTCGCCCAAGCTGTCGAACACGGCAAGTTGCTGGTCGCCGCTGACATCACGCGCCAGGACCGCTTCTGCGCCGGACAACACGATTCGTGAAAGATTGTCTGAGACTCGTCGGTAAGGCAGATCCTTCAGACTATCGTAGGCGACAACCAACAGGTCAGCCGGTGCCGGATTTGGCGGAGCGTCTGGACGAGCAAGTAATACGGCGGAAATGTCTGCGACTGTTTCTGCAGCAAGATTTTTCAGAACGACCTCGGTCAGTTGCTGTCGCGTGCGAGCACTGCCCATTGCCAGACCGAGTTTATAAAGGCGGGCCAGTTCTTTCTGGTTTGTTGTCTCGCGAATCGAGTCCGATGACAAGAAATCGGGCTCAACAGAACGATGCAGAATTGCGGGCTGGTCTTCCGATGTGACGTAGTTCGCTGGAGACGTTTCCCGATCCGTCGCTGTATTGCTGCTCATTGGCAGTTCCGGCTGAGATTCAAGATTTGTCGTAAAAGCGAGCCGGCATTGCCCAATCGATATCACGCTGCCGGATGTTAGTCGCGCGTCACCCGAGATCGGTACGACGTTCAAAATGGTCCCGTTGCGGCTACCGAGGTCCCGGAGCCACCATTCGCTTTTTGAATAAAAGACCTCGCAGTGATTGCGACTGCACGCGTCATCGTGCAGCACTAACTTGTTGGTTGCCGACCGACCCACCGTCAGGACTTGTCCTTCTCGCAAGCGCACGACGTCACGCCAAGTGCTGCCGTCCCAGCTTAGAAGGAATGCCTGTTCGAGTTCTGTGTCTTCCATAGCGGGCCTGAACAAATCCAAAAACGAATTGGTGAGCGCAACCCGAGGCCGCGCTGTCCGTGAGAATTCCCAGCGTTGGGGGGACGATTTAATGAAAGTTGCGAGGTTCGGGGCGCAACTGAGAAGAATGCTAACTCAGACACGAATAGCACGACAGCATAGCCGGAATCTCAGGTTTTTCGATCAACCCAGCGAGTCAGAACCACCCGCTGCCGAAGGAAACTCAA
>CALFOL010000172.1 GCA_937919915.1 uncultured Planctomycetaceae bacterium | reverse complement strand
GTTCGAACTTTGGTCCAGGCGCGATAACGTGAATAATTCCGGAGTCATCCAATAGAAAAACTCTGCCGTCACTGACCCACGGTGACGCTGTAAAGCCGGTGGGTTCTTGCAGCCGCTGCTAATACTGAAGTTTGCCCGTTTTCGGATCAAAACATCGCATCAGCCCAGCCGATTGTTCCTGCTTATACAGGCTGCCACCGTATAGAAGCGGAGATGAATTGCGGTACGACCTGTACACATTGCACCACGCGACATGTTTACTGGAAGTTGTCGTTTCGTCGGGCAATGAGATGTCGCCCAATGCTCCCGCACGAATGGCGGCGAACCGCCCGGAGCTACCTTAAAATCCATTGACGGAATCGACGTAGAGCATTTCGTCATCACCGGTTGGTGAAACGGATGTGCGACCGAGGACTGCCCGACCTGAGTGATTGCACAGAACAGAATACGAGCCATTGGATTGACGTCCAGTGAGAGTTCCAAAAAGCGACACCCAGTGAGCAGGAGATTTATTGTCACTGTCTGCTATCATCTCGACCTGGACAGACATCGTTTCTGAGGCCACAATTTCAACTTCCAACGGATACCTGACGTGAACCAGCGTCCAGACATTTTGATTATTGGTGGCGGAGTCATCGGGCTCACCACAGCCTGGAACCTGGCAGGGCAGGGCGTGTCGGTTTCTGTCGTCGATCGACAACAAGTCGGACGCGAAGCGTCCTGGGCCGGCGCAGGAATGCTGCCGCCTGGTAGACTTCAAAACGCGATTACCCCAGAGGCGCGGCTGCGAGCATACAGCCATCAACTGTGGAAGACTCTGCCTGAAGAACTGAAGGCACGCACTGGAATTGATAACGGATATCGTCGTTGCGGATCTGTGGAAACCTGCACCGCGAACCAGGCTGAGGCATTCGATCGTCAACTGTCCGATTGGCGTGCTGAAGGAATCGTCGTAGAAGAGCTTGATCGGACGGACATCGAAAAGCATATCCCGGCGCTGGCGGAAAATGTTCCGTCCGGTGTCTTTCTGCCGGAGTTTGGTCAGGTCAGAAATCCGAGACATGTGAAAGCGCTGGCGGCGGCGTGCCGGCAAATGGGCGTTGAGATTCTTGAAGACCAGGAGCAGCTGTCGCTGACCCTCAGCGGACAGCGAGTGGAAGCCACCACACCGGATCGACAGTTTGCCTGTGATCGCATTTGCGTCTGTGCGGGTTCGTGGAGCAGCAAGGTCCTGGATCCACTGGGAGTTTCGCTGCCGGTGAAACCTGTCCGCGGACAGATGGTTCAACTAAAAGTATCTCAGTTGCCGTTTTCCTGCGTCATCGAACAGGGCCGACGATACATCGTGCCGCGCGCAGACGGCTTGATTCTGGTGGGATCGACCGAAGAGTATGTGGGCTTCGAAAAACGAAATACGACTGAGGGCGTTGCGGACTTGCTGAAGTTCGCCGAATCATTGGTGCCGGAACTCGGCCGCGCAGAAGTGATTCGCTGCTGGGCAGGCCTGCGACCAGGGTCGCCGGATGAGTTGCCGTTTCTGGGGCGAATACCACAGTTCGATAACCTGTTTGTCGGGGCAGGGCACTTTCGTTCGGGATTGCAGATGTCGCCCGGAACCGGTGCAGTGCTGGCAGATATTCTACTGAACCGAACACCTGACATCGATATGGATGGGCTCACATTCGATCGCGTCGCTACGATGACAGCTTAAATGTCGTGACTGGGGCTGCCAGCCGCATTCGTATCGGGACTGCGACTCGAAGCCCCAGTCACTCCAGGAATCGTTCGGTACAAAACGTACGGCAGACGTGTAAGAATCGGCGTCCTGATGTCGTCAGATTCTCGCAGAACAGCAGACCGACTCAATTCAGAATGCATCGATCAGTATGGAGACACGAAAACTTGTGATCGTGGGCGCGGGTCCGATCGGACTCGAAGCAGCGTTGCGAGCAACACAGGAAGGCTACGACGTCACAGTCCTGGAACGCGGCAGTGTCGGAGCGGCCGTGCGCAGTTGGGGGCACGTGAAGCTCTTCACACCGTTTTCCATGAACAGTACATCCGCCGGGCGGCTGGCTGCACATGCCGAACTCGATCCGGGCGACATTCTGAGCGGTGCGGAGTTTGCCGATGGCTATCTGAATCCACTCGCCGAATGCGCGGCGTTGAAGGGCAGGGTACTTGAGAATCACGAAGTGCAGGCGGTGAGTCGCCTGACCTACGGCAAGCCAGATCGCATTGGCAGCCCGAATCGCAGCGCGGCGAGGTTTCGAATTCTCGCAAACACCCCGGTCGGACAACTCAATTTTGAAGCAGACATTCTGCTGGATTGCACCGGCTTCGTCAGCCTGCACCGGCACATGGGCGCGGGCGGCATTCCCTGTCCAGGAGAACACCTTTTGGCTGACCAGGATTACCGAATTCCCAACACCGCCGCCACGAATCGGTTTGCCAATCGCAGGACACTGGTCATCGGCGGCGGATATTCAGCCGCAACAACCATTTGTGCTTTAGGACAACTATGTGACCCTGCGCCGAACACAAAAATCATCTGGGTGACTCGTGGACAGCGCGTCGAACCAATGCCGGGTGTGTCAGACGATCCCCTTTCCGAGCGCGTTCGCCTGACGAACGCGGCGAATACTCTGGCAACATCAGATAACAACTGCGTTGACTGGATTCCAGGAGCCTTCGTCGATCGGCTGACGCGAACAGTGGAAGGCTATGTGGTTGCACTCCTTTATCCAGATGCAACGGGTGAGGGCAGGGTGCTGCAGTTGTTGGTCGACGAGATTGTCGCGAATGTCGGGTATCGCCCCGACACTCGACCGTTCGAAGAATTGCAGATCCATCGCTGTTATGCGACAGAAGGTCCAATCAAGCTCGCAGCCCATCTGCTGGGAGAAACATCCGGCGACTGCCTGCAGCAATCGTCCGGTGGAGCAGCTCTGCTGAAAAATCCGGAGCCAAATTTTTACATTCTTGGTGCGGCAAGTTACGGACGCGACGCTCGGTTTCTGCTACAGACAGGACTGAAACAGGTCTCAGAACTTTTCGATTCCCTGGAAACCGGAGCCACCGTATGAGCGTCTCGGATGTCACATCAACTCCTGAAATCGAATTACGTTCCCTGGACGAACTGTGGTTTCAGGTCGCTGGCACCGTGTGTAATCTAACCTGCAATCATTGTTTCATCAGCTGCAGTCCGCAAAACCACAGTTTCGAATTTCTGTCTTATGAAGAAGTGAATGCTGCGCTGCAGGAATCGGTCGAACATGGCGTGCGCGAATATTACTTCACTGGTGGCGAGCCGTTTCTGAACAAAGAACTCGTCCGCATGTTGAAACGAACGCTGAACTTCGGGCCCGCTACCGTACTGACAAACGGAACTGTGCTGAAGAAAGAGTGGCTGGAAGAATTGAAGACGGCGGAAGCGGAGTCCGGTTTCAGCCTGGAGTTTCGTGTGTCGATCGACGGCCCGACTGCTGACATCAATGACCCGGTGCGTGGTGACGGAACGTTTGATCGAGCGATTACAGGCGTCGCCCTACTCTGCGAGCTTGGTTTTCTGCCAATCATCACGATGACTCAAACCTGGGATGATTCTGAAAACCTGCAGATCCTGGAATCATTTCGCACGGTTCTGAAAACGCATGGCTGCGATCGACCGCGGCTGAAGATCCTGCCGCGGCTAAAGATCGGTGCAGAAGAAAAACGAACCGAAGGCTATCAGCAGACTGAGCGAATTACCGCGGCGATGATGCAGGACTTTGATCGCAACCAACTGCTTTGTCACCACAGTCGTGTTGTCACCAATCGCGGCGTTTACGTGTGCCCAATTCTACTGGAAACAGACAACGCAAAGCTGGGTAAGACACTCAACGAAGCGCTAGGCTCGTTTCCGCTAAGCGAAGGCGCGTGCTACACGTGCTATCAGTTCGGAGCAATCTGCACGAACTCCACATTAAGACCTCTGGAATCGGCAGAGTGAAGGTCAGCCTTCGTTCACAACACACAACATGAAACTCGCACTCTTCGGTGGACTCTACAGTAACTATCTCGCTCTGGGATCGGCAATCGCTGATGCACAGCAGCGCAACGTCGATGCTGTCTATTGCCTTGGTGATCTCGGTGCCTTTGGGCCATATCCGGATCGCGTCTTTCCGTTGCTGCAGCAGCACAATATTCTCTGCGTGCAAGGCAACTACGACGACAGTATTGGCAACGAACTAAACGACTGCCAATGCGGTTACACGGATCCCAAAGATAACTACTTCGCTCAGATCAGTTATGACTACACATTGGCGAATACCAGCGACCAGAACAAACTCTGGCTGCGTGAGCTGCCCAAGGAGATTCGATTACAATGCGATGGGCTCAACATCTTGTTATGCCACGGAAGTCCTCGTCGCACGAATGAATTTCTATGGGAATCAACCACTAGTCCCGCTTTTCTGAATCGTCTGGCAGGTGAACACGATGCGGATGTCATCGTGGGGACGCATTCCGGTATCCACTGGCAGCGTGAGCTGAACCATGGTCGGCAATATGTCAATGTCGGAGTGTTGGGGCGACCGGAAAATGATGGAAACAGAAATGTGTGGTACGCGGTTATTTCGACCGGGAAAGATGCAACACCTGGTGCCCTTCTCTGTTCTGTGCGAGATTTGAGCGTTCCGGTGTCTGTCGAATTTATTCCGGTCCGCTATGATCACCACCGGCTGGCGACGGAGATGCAGTCAGAGCGATTGCCGGATGAGTTTTTGCAGACGGTGTTGAATGGCTGGTGGACGACGTGCCTGGAAATCCTGCCATCGCGCGAACGTCGTGCCGGACAATATTAGACTCTGAGTTACCAAACCATGCGTGCTGTTGTTCAACGTGTCTCGAAAGCATCTGTTACCGTCGAACAGGAAATCGTCGGAGCGATCGATCGAGGCTTCCTGATTCTGCTGGGTGTTGCTGAGGACGATACGCAGAAAGACGTTATCTGGCTGGCTGCAAAAATTGTGGGCCTGCGGGTCTTCGAAGATGGCGAAGGTAAAATGAACCTCGACGTGAAGCAGATCGGCGGCTCAGTTCTGGTCGTCAGTCAATTCACACTGCTGGGAGATTGCCGCAGGGGTCGCCGACCAAGTTTCGTCGCGGCCGCCCGTCCGGAACACGCGGACAGCCTTTATCAGAGTCTCGTCGCGGAAATACGCGGGCTCGGGCTACCTGTCGAAACGGGACGCTTTCAAACACATATGGACGTGGAACTGGTCAACGATGGCCCGGTGACTCTGTTGCTGGACAGTCAGAAGACGTTTTAGCTGCTGTTTTCGGCCGCCGATTCCGGGCTTCGCGCGTCTCACTCAAACCTCCTATACTTCGCCGGGTTACAAAGGGCCTTCGTTTTGGCGACCTAAAATTGAGCAGTAGACATGGTTTGGTACGACGGCGTTATCCTGGCACTTCTTGTGTATTCCGCATGGAATGGTGCGCAGAAAGGTCTGATCACTCAGCTGGCCTGGATTGCAGCGTTGATCCTGTGCTTTAAGTTCGCAGACAAGCTGGCTCCGATGATCGAGCCGCAGATTAATGTCGAGCAGCCGCTCCGTCACTGGATTGCGATGTTCGTACTGTACATTGGCTTTTCCCTGGGCTCGTTCATGGTTGCCAGGATCATGAACAGCTGGCTTGAGAAAGCGAAGTTCAAAGACTTCGACAAACATCTCGGCGGAATTCTCGGACTACTAAAAGGTGCGGTCATAGCACTGGTGGTTACTTTCTTTGCTGTGACGCTTTCGGAATCACTCAAAGCGACGGTGTTGAAGTCCTATACGGGAATTGCGACATGCGAGTTCCTGGACCGGGTCGAACCGTTGACACCGGATTACTTCCGTGGCTATCGGGAGCGATACATGGAGGAATTGGCGACGATCCACAATGAGCATCTAGGCAATCCAACGACGTTTCCGGACCTTCTGGGCGGGAACGGGCCGACGGATTCGCAGGGGCAGGGCAGCGACGGATTCAACCTGCCGGATTTCTTTAATGGACTGGGAAATAAGACTGACGCGGAGCGTCCCGATAACTCCGGTTCCGTAGACATGGTGAATACGCCGACTTTCGACCAGCTACTGAGGGAACTACCAACAGAGCTGCGAGATTCAGTCAGCCGGGATCTTCAGACTCGCTGGAATACGTCCACCGCAGAACAAAAGCAGAACCTGATGAGGAGTCTGGAACAGTCGTTGGAATACCAGCTGCCGAATGTGGTGAGAGATTTCCTGACCACTTCCGGACCGCAAAACGGTCTGCAGGGGAGTGATATGACGGCGACCACATTTCAAGCTCAGCTGCAGGAAATTGGTGACATCTACGGCAACCGCGAAGTCATCGTACAGCGCACTATGGAACGCCTGACGGGCGTCCCTGCGCAGGTGCGGGATTCGGTCATCAACGACTGGTACGCAGACATCAAAATGCAGCCGTCGGATCCGGACACCACGACCACGATCGACACCCTTCTAGATGAGCGGATTCTGCGTCAGGTGGACCGCGCCGGAGTCTGGCCTCGGCTGAGCCTGGAGTTGCAACAAAGATTAGACAAGTCACGTCGATGATCCAGAGCCTTGGAATGGCGTTCTGGAGGGGCAAAATCCAGCCCCTTTAAAAACAGGCAATTTTTGCCATTAACCTAACATAACGGACATTATCGGACGTTGGGGATTGGTATTTTTGGGCTGGGGAGCTGACTGGATGTGGCTGGTCGCGTGTGGAGTGACTCAAACTTCGCGGGCTGTGACCGCCTTGGGCTCGCCAACTTGGGGGCACGTTGTCCCGGCGATTTGGCGGCCCACTCCCCCGGTCAACCGCTGTTTTGAGGTCACGTTTCTGCCGGTGTTGGGGTCGGTTTCCGGCGGCGATTTCAGACGGCAATTCCCCCGAAGTAGACGTCGCTGTCCGGGCGGTCCGGGTGACGAACTTCGTGGAATCGCACCCATCACAACGCCTGATCGTCCTCGTGATCCGGGGTCTTGCAAAGTCTGCGATCCTGCGACTTGGAGCCCGCCGTTCGGCGAAAGTCGACCAATGCCCAGAATAGCTGCGGCGATCGCGGATTCCTCTGACGTGGAGTCACACACAGTGACGGCGACTTTGGGCGATCAGCCGGCTACGGCACCTTCTTCGAATGCGCCGATTTTGCGAAATCGATCGTATCGGTGGTTCAGCAGCTGATCCTTCGATAGGCCTTCCAATGACTGCAACGCCTCCACGAGACTGCCTTTCAGCGTCATCGCCATTTGCCGATGGTTACGATGAGCTCCGCCGAGTGGCTCTGGAACAATCTCATCAACAATGCCGAGTTCCACCAAATCCTTGCTGGTGAACCGTAATGCTCGAGCCGCTTTGGGGGCGTGTTTCGAATGCTTCCAGAGGATGCCAGCACAGCCTTCCGGGCTGATCACGGAATAATAAGCGTTCTGCAGAACGGCCACGTGGTCGCCAATGCCAATTCCCAGAGCACCACCCGAACCGCCTTCTCCGATGACGACACAAACGATGGGAACTTCCAGCGTGGACATGTCACGCAGGTTAACGGCAATATTGTAAGCCTGGCCGCGTTCTTCAGCTCCGATTCCGGGATACGCACCCGGCGTGTCGATCAGGCAGATAATCGGCAGACCGTAGCGTGATGCCATTTCCATCTTCGACATCGCCTTGCGATATCCTTCGGGGTGAGCACAGCCATACAGGCACTCGTTACGTTCTTTCAGATTCCGACCCTTCTGATGCCCGACAAGCATCACCTTCCGACCATCAATCTTGGCGAACCCCGTGATCAAAGCGCGGTCGTCACCAAAAGACTTGTCACCGTGTAGTTCCACGAATTCGTCGAACACGAGCTCAATGTAATCCGGAGTTTGCGGCCGTTCGGGATGGCGAGAGACCTGCACGATTTCCCAGGGATCCAGATTCTCGTAGCGTTCACGCGTCATCTGCGTCACTTCGACGCGCATGCGGCGCATACTTTCCTGAACAGCGGGCGTCGGGTTGGGCTGAGCTTCCAGCTTCGCCAGCTGATCTTCGAGTTCGTAGATTGGTTTTTCAAATGGAAGTTGATGACGGGCGGCCATAGAACGGCTCTTATCCAAATCAGAAGGAATGGTTGTTGGATGGTATTGTTTGCCAGGCAACACAACCTGTCAAAGGCTGCGGCTGGCGGTATGTCAGTTAAGAACCCGACAGTCGAATGTTGAGAAAGATCGAACCGGGTGGACGTTTATTCGATCAAAAAGTCGTCAAGCGTTGCTTCCTGCGGTTCTTCAACAGGAACGGGGGCGGGTGGAGGAGCAGGCTGTTGCGGTGCGGGCGGTGGTGGTGCTTGCTGCGGTGCAGGAACCGCAGGTGGTGCTTGCTGACCTGGCACTTGTGGCTGAGCAGGCATTTGCGCAGGCTGCTGCGGAATACCTTGAGGGTACTGGGGCATCTGTTGCGGCATGCCAGGATATTGCATTGGGGGCATCGGCATGCCAGGGTACGGCTGCTGCTGCATCGGCATTTGCGGCATGCCAGGGTATTGCATTGGCATTTGCGGATACTGCATTGGCATCCCCGGATACTGCAT
>CALFOL010000171.1 GCA_937919915.1 uncultured Planctomycetaceae bacterium | reverse complement strand
ACTGTTCCGAGGCCGCCGATTCAGATTTGGAATGAAATGTAGATTCCGGCGGCCCGACGGAATTTCCGCCGTCAGGCGGACCTACACGCGGGCGATTGCCGCAAAAAATCAACAGTCAACCGTACGAAGCACCTCAACCCAGGGTCGCAGCTATGCTGCGACGTACCTTCGGGCCGACGGTACCTACTGGCAGGCGATGATGGTTTCGATCACTTGCGACTGTTGTTCGTCGGTCATTGCCGAGCCACTTGGCAGGCAAAGTCCACACGAAAACAGTTGTTCCGAAACCCCATTGGTGACATGTCGATAGCCAGAGAAGACGGTTTGCATATGCATAGGCTTCCAGACTGGTCGGCACTCAATGTTTCGTGCTTCAAGCGACAGCCGGATGTCTTCGTTGCTGGCGCCAAACTGCTCTGCATTAACTTCAATGGCTGTCAGCCAGCGCGTAGAACGAAATCCGTTTGGTTCCGGCATCATTGAGATCCCTGGCAGACTTCCCAGTTCACTCTGATATCGATCAAAGATCTCACGCCGCCGATCGACGCGGTCTTTCAGGACGCTTAACTGTCCCCGACCGATCGCCGCCAACAGGTTGCTCATGCGGTAGTTGTAGCCTACCTCGCTGTGTTCGTAGTGCGGAGCCGGTTCGCGTGCCTGGCTGGCGAGATACCGCCCTCGATCAGCCCAGTCTTTGCGATCGCAAACCAGCATGCCGCCCGAACTGGTGGTAATGATCTTGTTGCCGTTGAAGGAGAAACAGGCCATGTCGCCGAAGGCACCGGCAGGCCGTCCCTGATAGCTGGCTCCCAGAGCTTCCGCTGCATCTTCAATGACCGGCACTTCAAAACGTCGCGCGATCTCCAGTATCGGATCGTAGTCGGCACACTGACCGAGCACATCCACGACAATAATGGCTTTGGGCAGCTTTCCAGCTGCCGCGGCCTGTGTCAGTTCGTCATTCAGTAGCTGAGGATCCAGGTTCCAGGTTTTCGCATCGCTATCCACAAAGACCGGGCGAGCTCCCTGATAGATAACGGCATTGGCGGAAGCGATAAACGTGAACGATGAAACGATTACATCATCACCATTGCCAATTCCCAGTAAACGCAATGCCAGATGCAAAGCCGCCGTTCCGCTGCTGGTCGCCACGGCGTGCTTTCGATCGGTTTGGACAGCGAACTCTTTTTCCAAGGCATCCACATGAGGTCCCAACGGAGCGATCCAGTTGGAATCGAAGGCATCGATTAACAGTTCTTTCTCTTTCCCCGACATATGCGGGGCAGAAAGGTAAAGTCGGTCCGTGAGGCGAGGCAATTGATTCACGTTGTTTTGCATTCTGTTTCTCTAATCGATGTCCTGCCGCATGACGTATCGCGTGGCAATCAGGCGAAGTCTACCGAAGTCGTTTGGCCGGAACTCCCCCGACAACCTGATTGCCGGGAACATTTTTCACAACCGCCGCTCCAGCGCCGACGACCGACCAATCGCCGATGTCAATCTGAGGAATCACGGCGGCTCCGACTCCGATCAAAACTCCGTTGCCAATTCGGCATTCACCAGCCAGATGAGCACCGGGGGCGACGTGGCAGAAATTACCCACCACACAATCATGATCGATGGACGCGGTGGTGTTTACGATCGCATGGTCACCAATGATGGTATCAACCTGAATGACGGCTCCCGCCATGATCACGCAGCCCGGACCCAGTTTCACGGTCTTGTCCACGACGGCCGACGGATGGATGACCGTGGCCCATTCCACGTCCAGCCGTTCGACAATTGTTTGACGCGTGCGGTTGGTGCCAATAGCCACCACCGCGGGATGCACTGGCTGCTGTTGTTGGATATCATCGGTCAGGCCCAGCACAGGAATGCCCAGCACGTGAGTGTTCTGAAGATCCATTCGATCATCGAATACGCCGACGACGCGGAAACCCGATTCCAGTAACGCGCGGATCACCACTTTGGCATGTCCGCCGGCTCCGATGACATAAACGGATGAATTCACGAGCTGGCTGGCTCCCCAGAATCTTCGGCGGCAGTGCCGGAAAATGGTGGCATGGTGACATGATCCGTGGCACTGATGCCATCACGACGTATGACCTGCCACAGAGTCATCCATAGAATTTTCAGGTCCAGCAACATGCTCTGATTGTCAACATACCAAACGTCCAGTTCGAATTTCTGTTCCCAACTGATCGCATTCCGACCATTCACTTGAGCCCAACCGGTGATCCCCGGTTTGGCTTCGTGGCGTCGGGCCTGTTGGGGACTGTAGCGTGGCAGGTATTCCACAAGCAGTGGTCGTGGGCCAACAAGACTCATCTGGCCCCGCAGGACATTCCACAACTCTGGCAATTCGTCCAAACTGCTGGCACGGAGGAACGCTCCAAACTTCGTCAACCGTTCGGCATCAGGCAGCGGAGTCCCCTTAGAATCAACGGCATCCAGCATCGTGCGAAATTTCAACACGCTGAACGGTGTGCCGTGAAGCCCCGGCCTGGTCTGGCGAAAGAAGATCGGGCGTCCTAAAAACACGGCCACCAAAACGCTGGACACAGCCAACAGCGGTGAAAACACCAGCAACAGCACGGCCGCGGCACTACGATCGAAGATCGATTTCAGAATCACTGGTCTGTCTGCTGATGAGGGTTGAGGTGAAACCGTGAAACGGTCCGTTTCCACGGTCTCACGTTATGAGCCGCAGGGTGTGAAAGGCAGGGCCTCAGAGTCCTGAAGTCCATTGCCGGTTTCGTCGCCGTTCACTCGGGACGTCGATTCTATGGTCGACGGATTCTGGAACACTCATTCTCGCGAATCAACGAAACGACACGAACCCGAAAACGAGTGTCGATTAGCGAAGATTAGTGTTCCCTGATTTTCGTAACCCCACGTGAGGTGGCACTGATTCACTGGTCTGTCTGCTGATGAGGGTTGAGGTGAAACCGTTAAACGGTCCGGATTCCACGGTCTCACGTTATGAGCCGCAGGGTGTGAAAGGCAGGGCCTCAGAGTCTTGAAGTCCTTTGCCGTTTTCGTCGCCGTTCGCTCGGGACGTCGATTCTATGGCCGACGAATTCTGGAACACTAATTCTCGCGAATCAACGAAACGACACGAACCCGAAAATTAGTGTCGATTAGCGAAGATTAGTTTTCCCTGACTTTGGTAACCCAACGTGAGGTGGCACTGATTCAGCCTTGGGCTCGCGCCCTCGTTTTTCGACACAAGTCGTATTCGCTGATCGAACACAGATGGCCGGCCGATGAATGGATGAGTGTGCAATTCGCGTTGATAAGTGTTCCACAATTTATTCTTGTCGCCTTAGTGAGGGGCGAGTTTAAGGAACACCCATAAACGCTAATCGAACACTAATATCCAGGTGTTCCTAATCAACACGTGCCCCTTTTCCTTCTGCCTGTCCGATGCCCATAATTCTCAACATTTCCGCATTCACTTTCTTCACATCGAATCGATCTTCGGCAATTTTTCGGCTTTCTGAGCCCATCATGCTCCACTGTTCGCGGTTCTGAATGAACCAGATCATCTTTTCAGCCAGAGCGTCGGCATCCGCCTTGGGAACAAGCCAGCCATTGACACCCGGCTTGACTGTTTCACGACAGCCCGTGACATCAGTCGTCAGAATCGGCCGCCCCATGGCCATCGCCTCCAGGACTGTGCGAGGCAGGCCTTCGTGATAGGACGGCAACACATAGATGTGGCATTCCTTTAGAAAAGGCCGGACATCGTTCGTGGCCCCACGATAATTGATGATTCCTTTCTGATGCCAGCTGTCGACTTCGCTTGAGGGAATTCCGTCAGGGGACGGATCTTCGGGGCCCACGAGGTCGAATGTGGCATTCGGATACTGCCGTTTGACTGTTTCCGCCGCTGCCGCATATTCGCGAATTCCTTTTTCGCCCAGCAGCCTTGCAATCAGTAGAAAACGTGGCTCGCCGTCAAAAACGGGGGCGATGTCGAATTCCGAAACATTAACGCCCGATCCATTGACGACGTGACACTTGTGTGCGTCGACAATCCCTTTTTCAACGAAGAGGTCGCGGTTATCCGAGTTTTGAAAGATGACGCCTTCGGCTCGCCGGAGCGCGAAGCGATACAGCCTGACAACGATCGCATTCAGCAGGTTCCGCTTGAAGCTGCCTCTTTGAAACGCATAGCCCAGTCCCGTAATCAACGCAAAGAATCGGGAATCAGGACATCGCCTGGCGGCGATTCCCCCCCAGATCACGGGCTTGATTGTGTAGGCCAGAATGACGTCTGGCTTCAATTCCTGAAACCGTCGTCGCAGATGCCGTAACGTTGCCAAATCCGCTTGGGGGTTCAGACCATTGCGTTGGATCGGATACGCCTCAAATAAGGCCCCGGTCGCTTCAATTTCCGCATGAACTTCCGGTGGTGCGGCGGCGGTCATGACGGTGACTTGGCTACCAGCATCGATGACATCGCGAATCAGATCGCCCCGAAAAGTCGAAACGGAATTGGGGTAGGCTCCAACTAAGATGAAACGCTTCAAAATGTGCCCATGTAATCTCTGATGCGAGCCATTCTCAGACAATTCAGAACCGCCGTTTCGGGTCTCCGAACAATCCGCAGTGGACGGGAGACTCATCGAACTGCCGTTTCCCGGATCGTGGGGGCCGACTTGGTGAGCAGTGCAGGCAGAATAGCGACGATCAGGATTGCGGGCACGACCTGTAAACGCTGTCTCGCAGCCAGTCCCATGTTGTACATGAAGCCTAGAAAAAAGGCCATTAGTAGCATGGCATACAGACTGCTCATGAATAAGGGAAAGCGGCTCGCCAGCCAGATCTTCCGGCGATAAGCGCAGTGGTAGACTGCGATTCCCGTACAAGCTGTGGCTTCGAGTCCTAGGATGATCCACAACAAACCGCTTCCAGCGTGCGTCATCGAGGAAAACAGAACCACGTTGAGGCCCGATAGAAAATTCGACACGCCACCGCCGCCCCCGCCCATCGCAGTGTTGCCGTCACCGCCGCTTTTCTCTCGAAATGTGTCCAATGAATCGGTACCCGACTCTTTAATTTCTTCAGCAAACTGAGGATTCACGGCTTGGAACCCATACAGTGCGCCAATGCAAAGAGGAACCGCAAGTACGGCAATCGTGATCGACCGCCGTACACTTTTTCCGTGAGTCACCGTGCCAACAGACAACGCCATGATCCACGCTAGGCAAATATGCGGCCGCAGGAAGAATAAGAAAGAAAACCCCAATACATTTCGAGACGCCGCTCGCACAAACGGACTTCCGGCCTGCCATTCAGTGTAGGCCTTCAGCAGTGTCCCAATACCAAAGACAACCGGCCCTTCTTTCAGGATCAGTGGCAGCCAAAGTAAGGCCGATGGCAGGGCGAATGTCAGGCGGATGGCCCACTTGGGTATTTCGTTTGTGCGGCTGGTGATGCAGATGGCCTCCAGCACACTGAGGAGGCCCAAAAAACCCAAAGACGCGCTGATTGCGTAGACCGCCGCCGGACTCGCATTCGTGACGGTGTAGAACACCGCCAAAAGTGTGCGGAATCCAGGATTCCCCACATACTGGTCAAGAGACGTCGGGAAATCCCCCCGCCCAATACTGGAAGCAAGTGCTCTCGCTTCTCGATCATGGCTCAATCCGTCATATGAGAACCCCGTGGGACTCCATAAGTTCATGTGGACTATCGCGATCAATGCCCAGCCAAGTACAAACCGCAGCAAGAGCCGACGCTGACTTCCAAGAGCGGGAATACAGCGACACTTGCGCCGCACAATCGAAATCGTCGCCAGCAGCACTGCAATCGAAATGACGACGGAAATAATCTCCGACATCTAACAGCAAGCCTTAAAGAAAGCTGCGATGTTCGCATGTAGCAAACGTGGAAGTGCCGTTTTTGTCATATTAAAACGCTTGTTTCTGATTTCCAGCAGGACAACCAAGCCTGAAACATTAGCACGGTCCAAAGTTGATGGTGATTGCTGTGAGTTCCTGCGAGCTGCTGAGCCCACATTTTACGGATCGGTTGCGGATTGAGAAATCCCTCATCCCGCAGGCGGTTTTCATCAATGAGATCTTCAGCCCAGTCTCGCAACGGACCACGCAACCAATCTTCAATCGGAACACCGAATCCCGATTTCGGGCGATCCACCAGGGATCGGGGCACGTATCGATCGAGTACTTGACGAAGCAGCCATTTGCCTTCCGCGTGCCGGATCTTCATTTCGAGAGGAAGCGTCCAAGCAAACTCAATCACGTTATGGTCCAGAAACGGAACGCGTGTTTCCAGACTGACTCCCATTGCCGCGCGATCGACCTTTGTCAGAATGTCGCCGGGCAGGTATGTCAAGAGATCCATCAGCATGATTTCCTGAGACAGATTGCCTAGGTCTGGCCACGCCTGTCGTTGTTCCGCAGATTCTGTACCGAGTACAATCGACTCCGGGGACTGCCACTGAGACGTTAGCCGCTGATACATGTCGGTAGGGTTGGCAACCCCCATGATACCAGCAAGCTTGTGGAGTTTTTGCCCTGGTAACTTGGGAGAAAAACGCGACGGTAAAGCACGTCCCAGCGTTTTGAAAATTGCATCCCAGCGGTCCGGCGAGAACGCCTTAATCCCGCCCGCCAAAGCAAGTCGTCCGAATTTCGGTAACCGACGCAACCGACTCCACATGCGTTCCCCCATCAGGTGCCGGTTGTAACCACCGAACAACTCATCCGCTCCGTCGCCCGAGAGACTCACGGTCACATGTTGCCGGGCCAACTGAGACACCAAGTGTGTCGGTATCTGGGAAGAGTCAGCAAATGGCTCGTCGTACAATTCCGGAAGCCTGGGGATTACTTGCAACGCATCGTGAGCCGTCACCCGTAGTTCGGTATGTTCAGTCTTGAGGTGACGAGCTACTTCTGCCGCATGTTGGGATTCGTCATAGGCTTGAACATCGGTGCCAATGGTAAACGTCTTGACCGGCCGATCGCTCTGGGCCTGCATCAGAGCAACCACGGCAGAAGAGTCGATTCCCCCCGACAGAAATGCGCCCAATGGCACATCTGCGATCATCTGCCGGCCAATAGACTTGCGTAACAACTGATCCAATTGTTCAGTCGCTTCAGCGTCACTTCCTTGAAACGGATTGGCGATCCCCGCTTCCACCGTTTCACGCGCGGTCCAATAAGGCTTTGGCTCCGGAAGAACGCCGACTTCACGTAACGACAGCGTGACGATGGTGCCAGGGATTAGCTTTCGAATCCCTTTGAAAATAGACATGGGGCTAGGAACATACGCGTACCGCATATATCCAGCGAGGGCACCACGATCGACTTCGGCCCGAAATTCTTTGACAGCTCGAATCGCTTTGAGTTCAGACGCGAAGAGGAACTGTTTGTCGACCCATCCGTAGTAGAGCGGCTTCTCACCGATCCGATCCCGTACCAAGTGCAGCACTCTGTGTTTACGATCCCAGAGAGCGAAGGCGAACATACCGGTGCAGCGACGGACTGCCGATTCAAGGCCCCAATATTCAATGGCGGCCAGCAGCACTTCCGTATCAGAACCACCGCGAAAAGCCGTCGAACTGTTCAACTCATTTTTCAGCTCAGCGAAGTTATAAACTTCCCCGTTGTAACAAATGGTATAGCGACCGCTGGCCGAATGCATGGGCTGCTTGCCCTCGGCCGACAAGTCAAGAATCGACAGCCGACGGTGCGCCAAGCCGATTCCCGCCTGTGCGTCCAGCCAGATTCCGTCGTCGTCCGGCCCACGATGCCGAAGCCGATCGGCCATGGATCTAAGCGTTGTCTGCCAATTTATCGGCTCAGACGTCAGCACACCGGCAATACCGCACATTATTTCGCGGCCGCCTTTTTTAGGGCTTGAGCAACTTGAGGTCCGGTGACTTGCAGCGAATACTTTTCTTTGACTTTGGCTCGTCCCGCTTCGCCCATTTGTTTTGCCAGTTGGGGTTGGGTCCGTAGAGACTCCAACGCATCGACCCATTCCTGATCAGTTGCGGCCAAAAAACCGTTGATTCCATGTTCCACAATTTCAGTATTTACACCAATAGGCGATGCGACGACGGGTAATCCGCACGCCATGTACTGGATTAGCTTCAATCCACACTTACCACGCGCCCAGGGATCATCCGGAACGGGCATGATTCCAACATTAAAGCTCTGCATGCACTTAACCTCGGTTTCTTCCGACCAAGAGACCATCTCCGTGGTAATGCCTTGAAGTTGAAAGTCGGCACCCGCACCAATGAGGGTCAAACGTGTTGATTCATCTTGCCCAACAACTTCGAGAGCGCCAGCAATCGCCGCAAGATAACGACTGGATCCGGGCGATCCGATCCAACCGACAGTGAAATTGCCTGATTCGAAACGCTCTACAGAATAACGTTCGAAGTCAATCACCGTCGGTACGAGCTCAATTTCCTTCGCGCCCGCTCGCCGCGCGTAGTCGGCGAGGTAGTCGTTTCCAGCAAAAACACAGGCAGATTTCCGGACGACGGTCGCAATTTTCTTTCCCAGCAATATTCGAATCAGCCTTCCTGGGCTTTTATCGTAGTAATGAAAGATCGCATCGTCGCAGTCGACGATG
>CALFOL010000170.1 GCA_937919915.1 uncultured Planctomycetaceae bacterium | reverse complement strand
ACCAATTCGTGAGCCAACCGGTCCAGCAGTTCCGGATGCACGGGGGGTTCGCCCTGTCCGCCGAAATCGTCCAGGTCTGCGGCAAGGCCTGTACCGAAGAAGAGATACCACAGTCGATTCACCATCACTCGCGCCGTTAGCAAACCTGCTCCGTGTTCTGCATCAACAAGCCAGTTTGCCAGATCCAATCGAGTCAGTCGTCGGTCTGATGACAACGCAGCCTGCAGGAATTCAGGAACCGCCGGGGCAACCACTTCGCCGGTTTCGTTCAGCCAATTGCCGCGCGGCAGCACGCGGGTGATCCGTGGTGTCGTCAGCGCAACTGTGACCATTGTTCGACGCACTTTATCCGCGTACTGCTTTCGAGCGTCAACGGCAGCTTTCAATTCCCTGTCACGGCTCTGCTCTTCATCCGGGGTCAGGTCTTTCGCTTTCGCCTTGTTCAGCACCGCCAGTTCTGCGTCAAGCCGGGCGAGTTCCGTGGTTTGTTCTGTGGTTGGAATTTCCAGTTCCGGGTCTCGACGTGTGGGCAACGAATTCGTGCCATTGGAGAAGTGTTTTTCGTCGTCAATGTCGTCGAAGAAAGCCGCCAGTGCGTAAAAGTCTTTTGCGGTGTAGGGATCGAACTTGTGATCATGGCACTGAGCGCACCCGACAGTCGCTCCCATCCACACGGCAGAAATGTTTCGCACGCGATCCGCGGCGTAGATTGCTCGATACTCTTTCTGCTGCAGCCCGCCTTCGTGAGTTGTTTGCAGCAATCGGTTATACCCCGTCGCCACACGCTGTGAGACCGTGGGGATTTCCAGCAGATCACCGGCCAGTTGTTCACGAGTAAACTGGTCGAACGGCGTGCCATCGTTGAAGGCATCAATCACCCAGTCGCGATAGGCCGAAATATTCTGATCCTGATCGCCGTGGTAGCCGACAGTGTCGGCATATCGAACAAGATCCAGCCAGTACATTGCCATGCGTTCACCGAAGTGTGGCGATGCCAGCAGTTCATCGACAAGGTCGTTGTAAGAATCCGTGTCGTGCTTCTTTGCGAAGTGATTTGCGGTTTCCTCACTCGGCGGCAGCCCCGTCAGATCGAAACTGACGCGACGCAGCAACGTAATTGAATCCGCATCGACTGATGGCTCCAGCTGCTGGTGTTCCAAACCAGACAGGATGAAGTGGTCCAGCCGGTTTGATGGCCAGGTTGTATTGCGAACGACTGGAGGATCATGTCGCACGGGAGCGACAAACGCCCAGTGCTGCGACCAGGGTGCGCCCTGAGACACCCATTCCCGCAGCGTCCTGATTTCAGCCAGTGACAGCGGCTTGTTGGTTTCCGACGGCGGCATCAGCTCGGATTCGTCATGAGCCGTTATGCGACGAATCAGTTCGCTGTTGGCGACATCGCCCGGCTTCACCACGAATGAGCCGTCTCGATCCGATTTCACGGACGACTCAAGGTCCAATCTTAGATCAGCTTCTCGCGCCGCTTCGTCCGGGCCATGGCAATGAAAGCACTTGTCCGAAAGGATGGGGCGGACATCACGGTTAAAGTCCACGTCTGCGGCGCTGTCTGCGGCACAGAAGATCAGGACGACTGCAACAGGGTGAATAGCCCTGACGGATCTGCAATGCATCAGTTGTGAATTCCCCATCCCGCTCGGTTGATAGTGATTTTCGGTGAAGGAAGACCGCAACGCTGTGGGTGATACGGTTGTGCGTATGTTCCTGTAAATTCGTCGCTGCCGTGCGGCTTCTTTGTTCCATCTCGACGAACCAGTTGAACACATTTACCTCCGCAAGGCAACTTCTTAATGTAATTCGAAGTTGTTGGGACTTGCCTGTGAGATCTTCGCTGTCCGACGAGACGCGATTTCCAGCCCCTCAGTCCCCATCATTGGAGTCCCCACAGCCGTTGCATTGCCCCGATTCGTGACCGCCCCTATGATCGGAATTGGTCAAGTCATCAATCCCGTCAAACTCATCCCGTGGAAGCTTCACGATGCTCACAACACGCTGCCTGCTGCTCTCCCTGGTTTTGTTTTCTTTCACACCGCAATGCGTTGTTGCTCAGGAAGACTCATTGCAGAAATATGTGACCAGCGACTTTGTGGCCGGATTCGTCGCCAAGCCAGCGCGGTTGCTGAAATCGCAGTACATCACTCAGCTGATCGAAGCCACTGGCCAGGGAGAACAGTTCAACGAACGCATGGCCGAACTCAAGGACGGCATCGGACTGGATCCGCGAGTAACCGATGAAGTCATCATGCTGCTGGATAAACGCACACTGTTTCAGATGGCTGGCCTGCCGGACGAGCCGACTGATGAGCCAGCGGACGGGGTGGACAAGCCGAAGCTGGTCGTCAACGACAGAACTCAGAGAAACAACCTAAAACAGATTGGGCTGGGATTTCATAATTACCACGACGTCTACAGGCACTTCGTCGACGATGACGGCGGTGAACAGCACAAAGGGAATCTCAGCTGGCGAGTCCACCTGCTGCCGTACCTCGATCATGCCCCGCTTTACAATCAATTCCATCTGGATGAAAAATGGGACAGTGAGCACAACAAAAAACTGATCCCCCAGATGCCGGATGTTTTTCTGACGAATGGAGTGAAAGAGAAAGGCAAAACGTCTGTGCATGTGCTGACCAGTGAAGGCACATTGTTTGCCGGCGACAAAGCGCCTGGCCTTCGCGATATCACTGATGGCACGTCGAACACATTCCTGACCATCGTCGCGGGCAGCGACAAAGCAGAAATCTGGACGAAACCCGGCGGCCTGGAACTCAAAGACGGAGCACCAGAAAAGACTCTGGGGAACATTGGTAGCGATTTCTTCTTTGGAAAAGCAGATGGTTCTGTAGACAACCAGCTGGCGTCATTGAATCCGCAGGTTTTTAAGGCTCTGGCAACCAAATCCGGCGGAGAGGTGATTGGAATCCTCGACGAGAGAATCGATACACCCGCTACCCGTCCGCTTCCGTCGTGGATCATTCGAACGACAACCGATATCGATCGCGAAGCAATTCTCAAGTCATTACAACCAATGGGGAATCCGGTTACTGTGCAGGTGCCCGGTGGCACGCTGTTAACATTTGGGCGATACGCCCTGTCGTTCCCGGACAGTAAAACACTGATCGCAGCGCCTGCCAGCCTGTTGCCGAAAATGTTGCAACAGACGGCAGCGCCAGACACCCCACTGACAAAACGATTTAGGGCCTCCGCGGCAAAGAACGACTTTCTGTTTGCCGTGGATCTGGTTCCGCTGACGACGCTAAAGAACGAATTGGCCGGAAATATTCCGATGGCGGGGATTGTGCAGTCGATCAACGCGATTCAGGCATCATTCGACGTCAGCGGAAGCAGCGAATACCTGCAGAACATCACCGCCGAAATGCAGAACGAAGCGTCTGCCGCTCAGTTATCAGCGTTGCTGATGGGCCTGATGCAGATGCAAAAATCTCAGATGATGGGTATGGCGAACAGTCCTGATTCCCCGATTACTGCCGACATGTTGAAGACACTTACAGATTTGTTCGACAGGACA
>CALFOL010000169.1 GCA_937919915.1 uncultured Planctomycetaceae bacterium | reverse complement strand
CTTCTGTTTCCGATTGACAAGCGTTCGTTGTACAAACGGAACTGTGTGGTGATATGCTTTCCATGGCATCGATTCCCACCTGGTTCTCACGCACCGGATTCCTCATGGAACGCATATTCGACCTGCTGATCAAAATCCTCTTCATGTTCCTGCTTGTTGTCGCGCTGCACGGCACCGCTCTGGGACAACAACCCACCGCTGAGCCGGCAGAAACGCAGCCGAAGATCCTGATGATCGGCAACTCGCTGACGTGGGATACGCGACCGCCATTACTGGACGGTGACGTGCAATGGCATGTCGATTGTGGCAAGAGCCTGGTTTTCATCCGCGACAACCCTGCCAAACCCTGTGTGGCAACGTCAACAATCTGGCCAACGGCAATGCAGGCAACGCAATACGATTTCGTCGGCGTGCAACCACACTACGGAACCACGCTGGAAGAAGACATTGCCGTGATTTCAACATGGGTCACTCAACAGACAAAAGCCGTGTTCATCATTCACACCGGCTGGGCTCGCCACAAAGAATTCGACACCGAACGATCCGATGCTGACTCCGCCGGCCTGTTGACTCATAGTGACATTTACTTCGACACGTTATTGAAAAACAGGCGAACGAAATTCCCCAATCGAGAATTCCGCTGCACACAGGCAATGAACCTGCTGTTCCAGATTTCCGACGACATCAAATCCGGAACGGCTCCGTTTGAACAGCTGGAAGACATCTATCGTGACGCGATCCACATGAAGACAGACACCGGTCGCTATCTGATGCACAACGCGGTACGGCGTTCACTTGGCCAGCCAACCTCGAAGAATGGATTTCCCGAGATTCCAGCGGAAACTCGCGCGTATCTGGACCAACTGCTGGATCGGGTTGCAAATCCGTAGTCCGAAGCCTCGGGCACAGGACCGCGGATAGCGCCTTCGGCTCACGGATCACAGGAGACAGCGTGAATCAGGTATTCCTATTCGTTCTAACAGTCTTGCTCCCGATCGCGATAATCATCTGCGGCGTGGTGCCAGTCCGCACCAAAGACACAACGCAGGCCATCATGTGGGAAGGCGGAATCCGTATCGCCACCATGCTGTGGGTACTAATGTGCTTACTCTTTGTCGTGCCGCGATTCCGAGAAATCTTCGAAGGCTTTGGTGTCGAGCTACCCGGAATGACGGTCGTGCTGATGAAACCTGCTGACCTGAGCCAACCGTTTTCACGAATCGGCCTGGCGTTTCTCGAAGCCGCGTTGGCTGGCACCGTCGGACTCTTCGCTTTTCTGCGGCGTCAGGAAGCAACGATTTCATCAGCCAACTGGATTTCCATCGCCGCCACTGGTATTTTGGTGGCGGGATACCTCGCATTTCCGGCCAGCCTGATTCTGCCTTTGATTCAGCTGTTGAACGATCTTAGTTAGAGCAGTTTACTTATTGTCGTGAACGGTACTCGCTCGCGGGAGTAGGATTTCTTCACTCGAAATACGTTCCTCGCGGCCACAAATCAGCGGAATACGCTGTAGTCATCGAAAACCACTTTATGAAACCGTTACTTACGTTGATTCGTGCATTTCTGATATTCGTCCTGGCAGCGAGCTCTGCTCGTTCAGCCGAACCGCCTGTCATCGTCTTCATCCTGGCCGGACAATCAAACATGCAGGGCCAGGGCGTTGTAGACATGGACCATGCGGATCACTACAACGGTGGCAAAGGGAACCTTGTCTGGTCGATGCAACACTCTGCCAGCAGGGATCGCATGCGACATCTCAGAAAACCAAACGGCGACTGGGTCGTGCGAAATGACGTGCGAATCAGTTTCAAGGCAGACGACAACGTCCGCGACGGTGGCCTGACCATTGGTTACACAGGCTACGGCCGCAGCACTCACATCGGACCAGAGCTACAGTTCGGACACGCCGTCGGCAACCATTTCGAACAGCGTGTCTTGCTGATCAAAACCGCGTGGGGCGGAAAGAGCCTGCACGTCGACTTCCGACCACCGAGCTCCGGCGGCGAAACCGGTGCGTACTACAAACAAATGATTGCCGAAGTTCACGACGCTCTCGCAAGAATTAAGGATGCCCCATTCGAACTCGCTGGCTTCATCTGGATGCAGGGATGGAACGATATGATTTCCGCCGAAGCGACGGCTGAATACGCCGACAACCTCGCCCATCTGGCAAAGGACATTCGCACAGAATTCGATCGCCCCGCGCTTCCAATCGTCGTCGGTGAACTCGGCAATGACGGTGTCGCCAAACCGGGATCAGGCATGGCAAAGTTTCGGGGCGCTCAGCGAGAAGGAACGTCACGAATCAAGAACGCTCAATTCGTGGAGACGCATCAGTTTGCCCGCCCGAAGGAATTATCACCGAACACAGGACACGGCCATCATTGGTACGGAAATGCCGAAAGCTATTTTCTGATTGGTGAAGCTCTGGGCAAAGCGGCGGTTGAATTGAATCAGGCCGAAACCACCGCAAACAACTGAATCCGCGGGGAACGACAACAGACGATCGTGACCGAGAATCCACTCACAGCAGTTGAAAAACTGGACGCCACTGCGATTCAGTCCCAACGGGACGTCAGGTTGTAGCCACGGACGTAAGTCCGTGGTTCGGTTTTATTATCACATCGAGTCCCGAAGGGACGGCAGGAGCCGTCGATTTTCGTTTGCTCGGGAGCAATTTACGAGTTGATACAAACTCGCAGGAAGAGTCGTCAACGGCGTAGAAAAAGCGGCTCGCTTGTGCATTCCGACTTTCTGTCGGGCCCTTCTTTCGGACTCAATAGACAGACGCCTCCAACTGTCTGTTCGACGTCCTTATTGACAATCGAAAGAGCAAGCGACTCGCTTGCTCTACGGACATCCCAGCCCGATGCAACGCCGCCCTATAATCCGCTAACGAACAGCTCGCACACTCGCCTCCCAGTCGCTTAGCTTCTTCTGCAGCGGCCCCACATTGCCACCGGCAATCATCCCCGCCGTTTTCGAAACGTCTCTGTTTCCTTTTCGAAGAGGGTTGGCTTCATACCACTTAAACCCCACGGTAGCAAAATTCGCGACCGTGGGGTTTTCTCTTGCGCTCTCAGAGAGACAACGGTGAATCCTTCGCGTATCGCCAGTCTCTGCAACGCTTCTTTCTGACAACGAACGCGATCGAGTCGATGTTCAGCCGGGCTCGCGAGATAACTCACCGAGTCAAGCGTTACCGCGACGGCGACATGAGACATCGCTGGTGCATTACCGGACTGCTGCGAGCAGAAGAAGGCTTCCTGAGAAGCCGCGGTTATAAGGACCTACCAACACTAACAAAGGCTCTGAGAGAGCTCGTCCTTGACATTCAGAACCAATCTCGATGACATGATTCTTCAACACAAACCGCCACTTCCGTTTCAACTAAAAGAGGGACATCTCCCCTGTCTCGCCAGAAACAGCGGTCATCGAACCAAACCTGCGCACGCGGTTACTAATCATCGTAAGACGCTGTATTCGGCCAAGACCACTGGAAAGACGGCGACTGGTTCAAAGGTCGTTGTCATCGATACCAGACAA
>CALFOL010000168.1 GCA_937919915.1 uncultured Planctomycetaceae bacterium | reverse complement strand
TTGTAGCAACGCGATAAATTCGTCTTTGAATGTCATGGTCTTGTGGTGCTCTTTTTGGTTCGAAATGTACTTCACGACGGCATCGACGTTGGATTCGCTAACGGAGAAGGCCGCGAAACCGGTTTGCCATTCGAATTTTCCGGGAACGTCAGGTCGTTCGTTGATCCATTTCGACGTGTTTGATTTGATGAAACGCAGTGTGTCCGAAATTGCGATCGTTGGGCTCAGTCTGGTGAGAATGTGGATGTGGTCTTCAACGCCGCCAGCCTTCAGCAACGTGCCCTTTTGGTTTCTGATCGTGCCGCCAAGGTATCCGTAAAGTTCATCCTGCCATGCTTGCTGAATCGTTGGTTTGCGGTATTTGGTGCTGTAGACGATGTGAAACAGGAGGTTGGTGAATGTTGACATCGGGGATCTCCTGTCGCCCCGTTGGGGCTTTGTTTCTCATCGAAACTTCTCCACGGGCTGACGCCCGTGGCTACAACCTGCCGTCCCTGCGGGACTTGAAACGTATTTCCGTCTTCCGTCTTCCGCTGACAACTGAACCCCTAGGCCCCGACCGCTCCGCGGTCTTTGTGAATCTTGTATTCAAACGCGTCGACCAACGCGATCCAGCTGGCTTCGATGATATTTTCGCTGACTCCGACGGTGCTCCAGACGTCTGTCTTGTCTTTGCTTTCGATCACCACTCGCACGCGAGCCGCAGTGCCTTCCGTACTGTTGATCACTCGTACCTTGTAATCCACAAGGCTCATTTCCTTCAGGCCTGCGTACGATTCTGTCAGAGCTTTTCGCAGAGCCGAATCCAGAGCATTCACCGGGCCGGCGCCTTCGCCAACAACGTGATGATTGCCATCGCCGATTTTCAGCTTAATGATCGCCTCTGTGACGGGTTCGCGTGACTGGTTCTCGACATTGACCCGATAATGGTCCAGCTCAAACGTTCGCTGATAAGTGCCGGCCTGTTTCATCACCAGTAGATCAAACGATGCTTCGGCCGCTTCGAATTGGTAGCCATCGTGTTCCAGATCCTGCACGGCGGTCAGGATTTTGGCCTGCAACGGACCGTCTTGTTCCAGTTGAAACTTGGTCGTCTTCGCCATGATGTTCGAACGTCCAGACAACTCGCTCACGAGCACTCGACGAGCGTTCCCCACGGTTTCCGGTGTGATGTGTTCGTAGCTGTGTGCGATTCGATTCACAGCGTGCACATGCATGCCGCCTTTGTGAGCGAACGCGCTGTTGCCGACGAATGGCTGGCCGTTGCGAAAGTTCATGTTGGCCATTTCGTAGACATAACGCGACAGTTCGGTCAGACGCTTGATGCCGCCGTCCACGAGAACATCGTGTCCCATCTTTAAAGACAGATTGGCGGCCATTGAAATCAGGTCCACGTTGCCGCAGCGTTCGCCAATGCCGTTGATTGTTCCCTGAACCTGGATGGCTCCGGCGTTGACTCCAGCCAATGAATTTGCCACCGCCAGTTCGCTGTCGTTGTGACAATGAATCCCCACGGCCACCTGCACATCCTTTTGCAGTGCTGTCACGGCAGCGGCGATTTCTTCCGGCAGTGAGCCTCCGTTCGTGTCGCACATACAGATCATGTCGGCGCCGGCTTCTGCGGCGGCCAGCCATGTTTGGACGGCATATTCCGGATTCGCTTTCCAGCCGTCAAAGCAATGTTCCGCGTCGTAGATGACTTCCCGGCCTTCGGATTTGGCGTAAGCGATGGAATCGCGAATCATCGCCACGTTTTCTTCCAGAGACACCCGCAGCACTTCGGTCACGTGCAGATCCCAGGTCTTACCGACGATGGTGATGACCGGAGCTTTACAGTTCACCAGAGCCTGCATGCCGATATCGTCGCAAGCCTCGATGTCTTTGCGGCGCGTCATGCCGAACGCGGTGATTTTGGCGTGCTTCCAATCCATGTCGGTGGCACGCTGGAAAAATTCTTCGTCCTTGGGATTCGACAGCGGAAACCCGCCCTCGATGTAGTCGAACCCCATGCCGTCCAGCTTTGTGGCAATCATCAGCTTGTCCTGCAGGGAAAAGTTAACGCCTTCTCCCTGAGAACCATCGCGAAGCGTTGTGTCGTAGAGTTGGATTCTGGACATGATAATCGTTTCAAGTTAGGTCGTGACTAATCGTTTCTGGGTTATCGACGCTGTCACAGGCCGTCAGGCGGGAGCCTGACCTGCGGCGGTAGAAAACAAAAAAGCCCTCAGTTTTCCTGAGGGCTTGTGATGATTAAGTTCTGATTTCCTCAGGCAAGTCAGATCTGTCTGCTGACGATCACGTCGCAGATGCTGATAATCTGAATTCCAATAATCACGAATGACACGAAACTTTGCCTGAAAAAAACAGTTGAACTGGCGGGGATGCTATTGAGTCCTGGCGGCCTGGTCAACCGGGAAGCTCGGGAAACCAGCGATTCTGTTGACCATATCAGTGATACCTGTGACAATCCCGGGCTGGCAGGGTTCGCGGAATCATGGCTTGTTCCACATTGTGAAGATTCCGCCTGGCCATGTCTGCTGTTGCCCAATAACGTCGCCTGGATGGATCTCGTATGCGAATTTTCTTTTCTGCCGGTGAGCCCAGTGGCGATCAACACGCCGCTCATCTGATTCAGGAACTGAATGGGCGGGACGCCAACTTTCAGGCGGAAGGATTCGGCGGCCCGCATATGCGCGATGAAGGCTGCCAGCTCCATTTCGAATTGACAACGATGGCTGTCATGGGTTTTCTGCGAATCGTGCCCATGTTGGCGAAGTTTCGTCGATTGGTGCAGCAGGCCGAAAAACACTTCGACAGAAACCCGCCGGACGCTGTGGTGCTGGTCAACTTTCCGGGCTTCAACTGGTGGATTGCCAAAGCGGCTAAGAAACAAGGGATCCCGGTTTACTTTTATATGCCACCGCAGTTGTGGGCCTGGGCTCCCTGGCGCATTCGTCGCGTGCGGAAGTGGGTGGATCATGTCATCTGCAATCTGCCATTTGAATTTGAGTGGTACAAACGGCGAAACGTGAACGCCACGTGGGTTGGGCATCCATTCTTTGACGAAGTCGCCTCTCGAAAGCTGGACCGGGCACTGGTGACTGAGCTGCAGCAACGCGGTGGCAAAGACCATGTGATCACCGTTCTGCCGGGCTCTCGAAATCACGAAGTCGATAAGAACTTCCCAATTATGCTGGAGACCATCCGTCAGGTTTCGGCGGCGGTGCCGAACATTCGTTGGCTGGTCGGCAACTACCGCGAGGACCACTCCGAAACCTGTCGCAAGATGCAGGCAGATCTGAATGTCGATGCCGACCTGACGTATTTCGTCGATAAAACGTCAGAAGTCATCGAAGCAGGAGACTGCTGCCTGATGGTCAGTGGGTCGATCAGTTTGGAAATTCTGGCGCGCCGGACACCTGCTGTGGTCCTGTATCGGGTGCCGCGAACGGCTCGGTTCATGAGCCGCTTTTTGATGACCTGCGACTATATTACACTGACAAATCTGGTCGCGGAATGCGAGATCATGCCGGAATTCATTTCGCACGGCAGTCCGCGGAAAGATATTCAGGGAATGGTGGCTCAATTGACAGAATGGTGCCTGAAGCCTGAAACGCTGCAAAACCGACGGGACGAAATGGATGTTCTGGCAGAAAAAGTCTGTCTCACAGGGGCCACCGCAAGGACGGCGGAACTGCTGATGTCGCGCTCGTCACTGAACAGTACGGACAGCAACGAAGCAAATCAGGCTGCCTGACCCAAACGATTGGAATTACAGAGCAGTGGCGAATAGAATCTGCGCTTAACAGTTCCCCGTTTACCGCCATTCAACGTTCGAGGTTCTTCGTGAATCGTCCTCATGTTCCTGCCAATCTTCCCGAGCCCACAATTCACATGGCCGAGGGATGGCATTGCCTGCATCAGTATTACAAAGTCGATCAGCAAGCTCTGGCCGAGCTGTCGGAGTCCGCGCGAGCGGAGGGGCGTGAGCATGTTGCTCGCGTGCTGAACCCGGAAGGCGAGTTCGCGACGGCACGCCTGCAGACGTCGATTGTATCCGGCCACCGCGCCGACATTGCGTTGATGTCGATGGATGCTGACCCGTTGAAAATTGATGCGATCACGCAGGAGATTCGCAATTCCGCCATCGGCAGTGCGTTGAAGCCATCGTATTCGTTCGTGTCCATCAGCGAAATTTCTGAATACGTGCCAACGATTGAGCAGTATTCCGAACGACTCAAACGCGAAGGCACCCATCCTGGCGATCCGGCGTTCGAAGCCAAGGTCAATGCATATCAGCAACGACTGCCTGCGATGAACAAGCAGCGACTGTACCCGGACATCCCTGCGTTTCCGGTCATTGCGTTCTACCCGATGAATAAGTCTCGGGTGCCTGGAGCCAACTGGTTCACCGAACCGTTCAGCGTTCGCAGCAACCTGATGGCTGAACATGCGACGTCGGGGATTAAGTTCGCTGGCCGAGTGTCTCAGTTGATCACCGCGTCCACGGGTTTTGACGACTGGGAATGGGGCGTCACGCTGTGGGGGCGAGCACCGGAGCACATCAAAGAGATCGTGTATACGATGCGATTCGACAAAGCGTCAGCGAAGTATGCTGAGTTCGGCCCGTTCTACATTAGCTACGCGTCGTCGCCGGAAGATGCGATGAGCCACCTGCGAATCTGACGTACGTTCCCGGCATTGTCATCAAGTGAGCGGGCGGTAGCCGCGAGCGATAGCCGAAAAATGCTGCAGTTCAACGACAACGGGCCCGCGGCTAGCGCCGTCGGCTCACATCACGACAAGTCGACTCATGGCCAGATTTGATATCGCAGTACTCGGCGGCGGCATCGTTGGACTTGCCACAGCCTGGCAGATATCCAACCGTCATCCCGACAAAACGATCGTACTACTGGAAAAAGAAGCGTTGCTCGCAATGCATCAGACAGGCCGGAATTCCGGCGTGATTCATTCGGGGATTTACTACAAGCCTGGTTCGCTGCGAGCGACCAATTGCCGCGAAGGCAAGGTGGCACTGGAAGCGTTCTGCACAGAACACAACGTGGCGTGGGAGAGAACCGGCAAGGTCATCGTCGCGACAGCAGAATCGCAGTTTCAGGCGTTGCAGGACATCTACGAGCGTGGACAGCAGAACGGTGTGGACTGTCAGATCGTCGACAAAGACCGACTCTCGGAACTCGAACCCCACGCGGCGGGTTTGAAAGCCATCCACGTGCCGGAATCTGGCATCGTCGACTATCCCGCGGTCTGCCAGACACTCGGGCGTCTGCTGGTGGAAGGCGGAACGCGGATTCTGCTCAACACCAAAGTCACCGGCATTCGGCAATCAACAGACGCTGTTACCGTTACTACCAACGCCGCCGCCATTGAGGCCCGCCAGGTCGTCAACTGCACGGGATTGTTCAGTGACCGTATCGCCAAAATGTCCGGGCAGAAAATGCAGGAGAAGATTGTTCCGTTTCGCGGCGAGTATTACACACTGAAACCAGAAGCTCAGCATCTTTGCCGGACGCTGATCTACCCTGTTCCCGATCCGGAATTTCCGTTTCTCGGCGTGCACTTTACACGTATGATTGAAGGCGGCGTCGAATGTGGACCGAACGCTGTGCTGGCACTAGCGCGAGAAGGTTACACGTGGAAGCACATTAGCCCGAGAGACCTGTTCGAATCACTGACGTACCCTGGATTTCTGAAGCTGGCGTTGCGCTATTGGAAGACCGGCATTGGTGAAGTCTGGCGATCCGCTTCCAAAGCGGCGTTTGTGCGAGCATTACAAAAACTGGTGCCGGAAATTCGGGCGGAACATCTGCAAGTTGCACCGGCAGGTGTCCGAGCTCAAGCGCTGGCGCCGGAAGGGCGACTGGTCGATGACTTTCTGATCCTGCGTAGTGAGCGTGTGCTGAATGTGTGCAACGCGCCATCGCCGGCAGCCACGGCATCGTTGAACATTGGTAAGCTAATTACCAATCAGCTTGGTCTGTCTTAGAGCAGTTTACTAATCGTCGTGGACGGTGCTCGCTCGCGGGTGCCGTTCAGAACATTATGTAAACGGTGCTAGCTTTGCCGGGCGACTTCTGCCCAATCAGTCGTCAACACGTTTTCTGCCGGGATCGGCCGAGAAAAACAGAATCGCCTGAGCGAACTCGCAGCCCCTTTCTTGCAGTAGTTTCCGTTGCTCAGGTGTCTCAATGCCCTCCGCAACCACGGCCAGATTCAGTCGATCGGCCAGAGTGATGATCGTGCCCACGATCGCTCGATTGTCTTCCGATAACGTCATTTTGTCGACAAATGAACGATCAATTTTCAACGCGTCCAATGGCAGCCGGTGTAAATAGGCCAGCGACGAATAGCCGGTGCCGAAGTCGTCGATTGCCATCTTAACGCCACAATGACGCAGCTCCGCAAGCAGCGCCGCACCGGCTTCCGGATTTCGAATAATGGCAATTTCTGTAACTTCCAGCTGCAGCATTGCCCGATCCAAACCGGTGCGTGCCAGTACAGCGGAGATATCGGCCACAATTCCTGGTTGAGCCAACTGGCGACAGGACAGATTGACGTTGATGGTCACATCCTGAAAGCGAGACTCGGCTGCTTTCCACTCCATCATCTGACGACACGCTTCTTCCAGCACCCAGCCGCCGATCGGAACAATCAGACCCATGTCTTCTGCAATCGGGACAAATTCGCCCGGCGACACCATCCCGAGACTCGGGCTGTTCCAGCGCACCAGCGCTTCGAAACCCACCAGTCGTCCGCCTTCGACAGTGACAATCGGTTGATAGTGAACATGAAAATCGTTGCGTTCGACGGCACGTCGCAATTCGTATTCGATATCCAGCCGCCGCGTCACGTCCTCTTTCATGACCGGATCAAAGACTCGAAAACACGATCCGCCCTGTCCCTTGGCCTGATACATGGCCGTGTCAGCTTCCTGCAGCATGTTGGTCGTGATTTTACCGTTGCCACTGATGCTGATACCGACGCTGACGGCAGCAAATACTTCGCGTCCACCGCCCACAGAAATCGCTGCCGACACGCTGTCCAGAATTCGCTGAGCAACTGCGGTCGCACACTCTTCCGTCGCGACGTTTTCGATGAGAACTGCAAATTCGTCGCCACCAAGGCGGGAAATGAACGAATCCGCCACGCGGACCGAGCCTTCCAGCCGGCGCGCTACCGACACCAGCATCCGATCACCGTAGTCGTGGCCGAGGCTGTCGTTGATGAGTTTGAAGTTATCCAGATCCAGATACAGTAATGCGAACGAATAGTCAGGATCACGGCGACGTCGCTCTGTACAACGGTGCAGCCGTTCGCGGAACAGGACTCGGTTGGGCAGACCAGTCAAGGCGTCCGCCACTTTTCCTTCCGTGATGTCTGTCAGTGAACCTGCCAGTCGTTGCGGCGTTCCCGTGGGACTCTTCACCGCCAGACCGCGGCACAACATCCAGCGATAGCTGCCATCGGTGTGCCGCATACGCAGTTCTGTTTCGAACTGAGGGGATTCATCAGCGAGGTGCTTTTGAAGTTCGCTGTCCACCTGGTTTCGGTCTTCCGGATGCACACGGTCGAGCCACTGGTCCGGAGAATTCGAGACTGCATTTGTGTCGATTCCGAGCATCGAAGCCCAGCGCGGAGAATAATAGACCTGATCGGTCGTCAGATCCCAGTCCCACAATCCGTCGTTGGTTCCACGGGCGGCCAGAGCATAACGTTCTTCACTTTGACGCAGCGCTGCCTGCGACGCTTTCAGTTTAACATGGGTATTGATGCGCGCCATCGTGACGGCAACGTCCACCGGCTTCCTGATATAGTCATTCGCTCCGGACTCGAACGCACGAACAACCTGTTCGCTCTCCGCTGACGCCGTGACCATGATTACGGGAAGATCAGACTGAGTCAGCTCTTTCCGCAGAATGTTCAGGACAGCAAAACCATCCATTTCCGGCATAACGATATCCAATAGTACCAGATCGAAATCCTGCTCTGCCACGACAGCGATGGCCCGCGCCCCGCTCTCTGCTTCAACAACACGGAAACCTCGCTGCCGTAAGAGTCGAGACAGGATCGCATGATTTAACTGCTCGTCGTCCACGACAAGAATCCGCCCCACAGCACTGGAGGGCTGTGATGGCAACAGCGCGTCCGCTGAAAATCGCTGTTGGTTCAGCGATATCAAGCGTGCAGGTTTTGGATAGGAATGAGTGACCATGGGGGACTGCCTTGATGGTGCAGCGTCTGAGACGTTTGAGCAGTGATGATCAGCTTCCCGGGTCAGTTCGTGGCCTGCGATCCGGATCCAGCAGAAGCTGTGCATCTGATACATCGCTCTTCAAACAACCACTCCGGTTTTCGGTTGCGAACTCTGTAACCGGCGCTTATATGTTTTCGCACATAATAATCTTCGGATCATCCTTACCTGAATTAC
>CALFOL010000167.1 GCA_937919915.1 uncultured Planctomycetaceae bacterium | reverse complement strand
GGGGTGGTCATTCATTATGTGCGATTATTTGTGAGCGGGTGCTTATGTCGTGCCTGACCGACTGACCGAAGAGCTTTTGCCTTTGACCGTTGAACCTCAGCCGGATGAAGTCGTCCGAGTTCTCGTTGGGCGCATGGAAATCATGACGCCGGAAGAAGAAGCGGGCATTCTGCAGCTCGTTCGCAGCAGCATGGAATCTCGCACGGCTCATGCAACAGAATCTGCCGCAGCGCGGGCCGCAGGAAAGACGCCTGAACCGTACGGCATTCCCAAAGAACTGCTCAACCTCGGACGTCTCGCGGAACCGTCCCTTGTCCGAGTCATCGGCATTTCAAACGATGTGAACGTTCGCCGAGAAGGACGATTGCTGCTGAAATCCTGGCAACAGATGATCGAACGATCCCTCGCTCTGCAACAGCAGGTGAGCGTTCAGAAATAAGCAGCACGCTGCGTTGCGTCTTCGTACATGTCGTCGAAACAATGCCCATGCCGACTTTGGGAGACCGAAGCGGGCGAAGCAAACAGCGTCAAAGACAAGCACGGAGCGCCAGCGAGTGAATCCCGTTAAATGCAACGAATTCGCTCGCTGGCGGTTTGTGCCTGCATATCGCAGGATGCGCCAAGTTGAAAAACTGAGTCGCCGTGAGGCGGCACTGAGGTTGCTTCGTGAGTCGGCATCTGCAGAATAAGATTTGTGGCGAATCATAGCCTGCGTTTGCATCGAGATGCCGCATACTACATTATGGGGCATTCTGTTTGTTCAGCAACCGAAAGGGCCTGTATGTTTCGCCGACGATTCGCTGTTTGTTTTTTCGTAGCGACGCTTCTGTGTGTGCCAATGGCAGGCGAAGTGGTCGCTCAGGCCGCCTATACGGTCAAGGTGACCACAGACCGCGAGTCGGCGATTTACTCCGTCGGCGACACGGCAACTTTCAGTATCTCCGTCTGGCTGGGCGAGAAATCTGTCACTGGTGCAGGGACTCTGGAATACTCCGTTGACGACTTTCTGGATGCGAAGGAGTTTGCGAACGGGCAATTGGAACCCGGCACGAAACCGATTACGGTGACGGGCGAGCTCAGTGCGCCCGGTTTTCTTCGCTGCCTGGCAACGTTCACACCGACCGCAGGTAAGCCGGTACGGGGAGCCGCCGGTGCTGCGTTCTCACCAGATAAGATCGGTTTGAGTCTACCGGTGCCCGTCGACTTCGACGAATTTTGGGATGAGCAGAAGCGACAGCTCGCCGAGATCCCCCTTGATCCAAAGCTGACTTCTGTGAAGCACAACGATGCTTCGATCGAATGCTACGACCTGCAGACGCCGTGTCTTGGTGGGGCTCCGGTATCAGGATATTTTGCGAAACCGAAAGTCGCTGAAGCAAGAACGTTGCCTGCGATTCTTTGGGTTCACGGTGCTGGAGTCCGCAGTTCCAGCCTGACAAACGCAGCTAAAGGCGCACAGGCGGGCATGTTGTCGATGGACATCAACGCTCACGGCCTTCCGAACGGTCAGCCGCCCGAGTTCTATACTGAACAAAGTGCGGGGCCGCTCAAAGATTACCGGTCTGCCAGGCGAGAAAGTCGTGACACGATTTATTTTCGCGGCATGTTTCTGAGGATCGTGAGAGCGATTGATTTTCTGACATCTCAACCGGAATGGGACGGCAGGCATGTTGTGGTCATCGGTCACAGTCAGGGCGGTGGACAGTCACTGGTGGCTGGAGGTATTGACGATCGAGTCACCATGATTGCCCCGGGAGTTCCGGCGATCTGTGATCATTCGGGACGAGCTGCCGGACGCATCAACGGCTGGCCCAAACTTGTTCCCGATGGCCCCGACGGTAAACCTGACCCACAGATTCTGGAAGCGGCCCGCTATGTGGACGCTGTTAACTTTGCGACGCGATGCAAAGCGGAAGCCATCATGAGTGTCGGCTTTATCGACGCCGTCTGCCCGCCGTCGAGTTGCTACGCAGCTTACAATGCGTTGTCTGGAAAGAAGAGCATAATCAACGAACCTCTGATGGGGCATGCCGCACCCGCGCACATTCACGAGGCGTTTTTTGCGAAAGTGCTGGAGCATGTGGGGAAAACTCCAGCGGAAGTCAAACAGTAAGGCACGTGTTGCTGATTGAAATTTAGCGCAATGCGGAAAACCTACCTGATTCAGTGCAGCCGCTGCCGTCTTCGAATCTACATTCCAGGATCTCGACTTTGGGTGTCCGTTGTGTTAGGTTAAACGTCCCGCTGAATCTCACCCCGCCGTTTCTTGTGTTTGCTAAGGAGCAACACAAATGTCCCGCCTGGCAATTCTCCTTCTTCTGATTTCCTCTGGCGTCTTAGCCGCCGATGAGAGTTCGCCGCGCGCCGAGGACATCGAGCACTTCGAACGGAAGATCCGGCCGCTGCTGGTTGAGCACTGTTATTCGTGCCATTCGTCGAAGGCTAAGACTATTCACGGCGGGTTTCGAATCGACTCGGCCGATGCGATGGCGAAGGGCGGCGACAGTGGGCTGGTGATTGACGCGAACCATCTGAAGCAAAGTCTGCTGTTGGATGTCGTGCGATATGACGGCGATATCCAGATGCCTCCCAAAGGGAAACTATCCGCGCCGGAGATTGCTGAATTCACCATCTGGATCCAGCACGGCGCGCCGATGCCGAAGGCACATGACGCTTCGGAACCGACGGAAGGTGGAGTTGACTTTGTCTCAGGGCGAAACTTTTGGTCGTTTCAGCCAGCGATTGTCCAGACGCTGCCGATAGTGAAAGACGCTGCCTGGCCTCAATCACGAATTGATTCCTTCGTGCTGGCGGCAATGGAAAAAGAAGGACTTGCTCCATCGCCTCCTGCCGATCGAGCAGTTCTGATTCGGCGGCTGAGTTTCGATTTGATCGGTCTGCCGCCGACACCCGAACAGGTGCGCGAGTTTGTTGAAGACAAATCGCCGGACGCCTACGAAAGACTCGTGGAGGAATTGTTGGCGTCACCTCACTATGGCGAAAAATGGGGACGAATGTGGCTGGACCTGGCTCGCTACACCGACAAGACCGCCAGCTGGCTGTACGCGACCGGGCAGGCTCATTTGTATCGTGACTGGGTGGTCAAAGCCTTTAACGACGACATGCCGTATGACGACTTCGTCCATCGTCAGCTGGCCACGGATCTCATCCCGGAAACCGGCCCCGACGATCTTCCTGCGTTGGGATTCATTAGTCTAAGTCCCACGTATTGGAAGGAATTGAAGCTCCCCTGTGAAATCATCAACACGATTGTCGCGGACGAATGGGAAGAACGCGTCGACGCGACCACGCGGACGTTTTTGGGGCTAACAGTGGCCTGTGCCCGCTGCCACGATCACAAATTCGATCCGATTAGTTCGGAAGACTATTACGGCCTGGCCGGAGTCTTCGCCAGCTGTCGACAGGCCGAACGCCCAATCATCGCGGAAGCAGATTACGAACCTGTGAAGAAGGCGAAGGAAGAGGTTGCGACGCTGGAAGCAGAGATCGCGAAGCTGAAAAAACAGAAACCGCTGCCGCAGCAGAAGATCGACGAATTGACGGCAACGGCTGATGAAATCAAATCATCGACGCCTCTGTTTGACACACCGATGGCGAATGTTGTCACGGAGGAATCGATGCATGTCGTCCGAGCCGGTAAGACACCTCAGGACGGCACGAAGCTGGATTATCGCGCGGAACCACGAGACCTGCCGCTGTTCATTCGCGGGAACCCGAATCGCCCTGGACCAATTGTGCCTCGGCGTTTTCTGACCGTGCTATCGCGCGACAACAACGCGACGAAACCCAAACCGTTCGCGCGGGGAAGCGGGCGTCTGGATTTGGCACAGGCGATCACAACGGATGCCGCTTCACTGGCAGCGCGCGTGATTGTGAATCGCATTTGGCTGTCGCACTTTGGAAGTGGATTGGTTTCGACACCGAGCAACTTTGGCCGGCAGGGAACTTTGCCTACTCATCCCGAGTTACTGGACGACATGGCGGCGCGGTTCACCGCGGGCGGCTGGTCGATCAAGCAGTTCCATCGAGAAATCCTGCTGTCGGCGACGTGGCAGCAATCATCGGCATTCGACGAACAGCGAACGAAGGCCGACCCGGGAAACCGCTGGCTGTCTCGCATGAATCGTCGGCGTCTGGACTTCGAATCATGGCGCGATGCGATGTTGTCGGCAACGGGTGTGCTCGATACATCAATCGGCGGTGCCTCAATGGAACTCGACCAATCCGAAAACCATCGCCGCACAATCTATGCGACCGTGCATCGTCGAGACATGTCCACCACGCTCACCATTCACGATTTTCCGGATCCGACTCAGCATAGCCCCGTGCGGACAGCCACGACAACACCGTTGCAGGGGCTGTATGCGTTAAACGGCCCATTGTTGAATCAACAGGCCGCGGCTCTCGTCGAACGGTTACAAAGTGATTTCGCTGATGACGACGGTGCTCGAATTCAGCACGCGTATCGGCTATTGTTTTCACGACCTGCTACTGAAGACGAAGCCAGGCTGGGGAGGGAGTTCCTGGGCGATTCAAAAGACGAAGAACGCGGCAAACGCTGGAAGCAATACGCTCACGTGCTGCTGGCTTCGAATGAGTTTTTGTATGTTGATTGAGAAAACTGAACGGAGCAGTTCCTTCGTTTAACCCGACGCCATAAACGAGGTGATTCTCCTCAGGGACAATTTTCAGAACTGCGTGAGACACCATATCAGCCTCCTTTCCTATGACACCAGATCCCACACAATTCAACCGCCGCACGTTGCTGAGTCAATTCGGTGGCGGCATGGGCAGCATTGCTGCGGCGACCGCTCTGTCTTCGCCGGCGTTCGCGTTTGATTCGAACGCCGCGAAGATCGGACCGCATTTTCCTGCGAAAGCTAAGCGAGTCATTCATTTGTTCATGAATGGGGGACCGTTTCAGGCAGACCTCTTCGATCCCAAGCCGGCGCTGTTGAAATACGCCGGTCAGAAACCAGAAGGAGCTGACCTCCTGACGGAGCGGCCGACCGGTGGACTGCTGCCGTCTCCGTTCAAGTTTCGGCCAGGTGGCGAAAGCGGAGTGCCCGTCAGCGAGCTGTTGCCGAAGCTTCGTGAGCATATCGACGACATCTGCGTACTGCGTTCGATGCATGCCGACAATCCGAATCACGGGCCGGCGCTGCTGCAGATGAACAATGGCACCATCATTCCCACTCGCCCAAGTATGGGAGCGTGGTTTTTGTATGGACTTGGTACCGAAAACCGCAACCTTCCGGGCTATGTCGTGCTGTGCCCCGGACGACCCGTGCGGTTTTCGATTTTGTGGAATAGCGCCTTTCTGCCGTCAGCGAATCAGGGGACGTACATCAACCATTCCGTCACCGACCCGCAGAAGATGGTGCCGCATTTGCGAAACACGCAATGGGACCAGACAACGCAGAGACAACAGCTCGACCTGCTCCGGCAACTCAACGCCGACCATCAGGCGACACGCCGGGATGAATCCGTACTGGCGGCTCGAACGGACGCGATGGAGACCGCGTATCGCATGCAGTTTAAGGCCAGCGATGCGTTTGATCTGAATCGTGAAACCAAAGAAACGCGAACAGCCTATGGTGACGGGCATTTCTCGAATGGTTGCCTGCTGGCTCGGCGACTGGTGGAACGTGGTGTTCGATTTGTTCAGGTTTACTACGGCAACGGCCAGCCCTGGGATACTCATTCGGGGCATAACGAAACCGTGCCCAAATTGTGCAAGGACATTGACCAGCCGATCGCGGCTCTGCTGTCGGATTTGAAGGAACGTGGCCTGCTCGAAGACACGCTGATCGTCTGGGGTGGCGAATTCGGACGAACACCGACTTCAGAAAACGGAAACGGTCGTGATCACAATCATCACGGCTTCACCATGTGGATGGCCGGTGGCGGCGTGAAAGGCGGCATGACTTACGGCGAAACGGACGACTTCGGTTTCAAGGCTGCCGTCGACAAAATGCACGTTCACGATCTGCATGCGACGATCCTGCATCTGCTGGGACTCGATCACGAACAACTGACGTATCGTCACGCGGGTCGCGACTTTCGGCTAACTGATGTTTACGGACACGTCGTCCAGGAAATCCTCGCATGATCCTGGGCACGGTGCTGACTCCGCTCGACGAGTACAACATGACGCTCGCCGCACAATGCGGAGTGGAAGGTGTCGTTGTTCGTTATCCCGGCTCGTCGCTGGACGACTTGCTGGCGGTGCAGAAGAGAGTCGAACATCACGGATTGAACGTGCTCGCCGTCGAAGGTTATTTGCCGATCGAACAGATTAAACTGGGGACCGACCGCGACGGCAGCGAACTGCAAGCCATGCAGGATCTGGTTCGGCACATGGGAACCGCGGGCATTCCGCTGCTGTGCTACAACTTCATGTCGGGAACAGACTGGGTTCGCACACGACTGGATGTGCCTGCTCGAGCCGGAGCGGTTGTCACGGGATTTCGACTGTCAGATGCTGTGCACGCCGTTTCGCTGAACGCTGGCCACGAGCAGATTGCCGCGGGAACGATTTCGGCTGATAAACTCTGGAAGAATCTGGAGCGTTTGCTCCGTGAACTCGTTCCAGTAGCGGAAGAAGCTGGTGTCACGCTGGCGATGCATCCGGACGATCCGCCATTGCCTGAATTTCAGGGGAAGGCCCGCATCATGAATTCGGTTGCCGCGTTTGAGCGACTGGTTTCTCTGGTGCCGAGTTCTCGAAACGCGATTTGTTTCTGCCAGGGCACATTCGCGACGATGGGCGTTGATATTCCGGCGACGATTCGGCGACTCGGGCGTCACATTCAATACGTACACTTCCGTGATGCCGAAGGTACAGCGGATCAGTTCGTCGAAACATTTCATGACGCCGGCCCGACAGACATGGCCGCTGCAATTCGTGCACTGAAGGACGTTGGCTATGCCGGTCCGATTCGCCCGGATCACGTGCCGCAGCTGATTGGCGAAGAAGATGGCGAACCGGGATACACGATGCTCGGAAGATTGTTCGCTTTCGGCTACATTCGAGGACTGCTGCACGGAACAGAATCCTCAAAGGAATAGGCATGCCCAAAATTACGGCCATCGAAACGGCGATCCCTTCGGGCGTCATGACCAACCTGATTCTCGTACGGATTCATACCGACGACGGGCTGATCGGATGTGGCGAAACGTATTACACCCCGCAAGCCATTGATTCGCTGATCCACGACTGGATGGCGGAACGGCTGATCGGTGCCGAGGCGACCGACATCGAAGCGCACTGGCGGTTTCTGTACGAACGCTGCACGGCTTTCGGATACCCCGGCGCAGAAATGCGAGCACTGTCGGCAATCGACGTGGCGTTATGGGACATTCTTGGTCAGGTGTGTGGTCAGCCGGTCTGGCAGCTGCTGGGTGGAATGTCTCAGCAAAAGGTTCGCATCTATAACACGTGCGGCGGCCCGGGTTACGGCACACAGAAGCAGCGCAAGTCGGCCGCCGGGGAAGCTGTCGTCCATCCAGGCTGGCCGGGTTACGGCGACGAAGGTCAGCCGGGGCCACTGCAGGACAACTGGTCGTCGATTCACGCGGCTGGCGATTTGGCGCAGGAGTTAGTGGACGAAGGCATCTGCGGCATGAAGGTCTGGCCGTTTGATCGGTACGCTCACGCCGGCGGTGGATCTTACTTGTCTGCAGCGGACGTCGAAGCGGGCATGAAACCGTTGCGTGAAATTCGTGATCGAGTGGGCGATCAGATTGAAATCATGATCGAAGGTCACGCGTTCTTTCCGTTGCCGTCAGCATTGCGTCTGGCCGACGCGTTGTCCGAAATCAAACCCTTCTGGCTGGAAGATGTTTTGCGAGTTGACAACGTCGACACTCTGGCCGATTTCCGCCAGCGTTCCGGCCTGCCAATCGCCGCGACGGAAATGTTGCTCGGGCGGTCATCATACCTGTCGCTGTTGCAGGCCCGAGCTGCGGATTACGTAATGGTTGATCCCACGTGGGCCGGTGGCATCAGTGAGACTCGCCGCATTATCGAGCTGGCTCAGACGTTCAATGTGCCCGCAACGATGCACGATTGCACCGGTCCGCTGACTTTGTTCTCCGGCCTGCACTGCGCGGTTGCGTCGACGAACGTGGTGTTGCAGGAAACCGTGCGAGCTCACATCCGGACATTCTACGAACACTTGATTGATCGACAGCCGGTGATTGAAAACGGTTTCCTGTTGCCGCCGACAGATCCCGGCCTGGGAACGGCACTGTTGCCGGAATTGTTTGAACCTGGCACGAATAGTTATCGGTGTACGGGAACGGTAGCGAAGTGAAATGGCGACGAACACGTTCGGAGGCAAGCATGACTGAGCACAAAAACGACGATCCTGACAACGGCAATGTCAGGAATCCGTCTCAGGTATCGACTGACG
>CALFOL010000166.1 GCA_937919915.1 uncultured Planctomycetaceae bacterium | reverse complement strand
CTCTGAGCTGCAGCCGCGCCCGCGTTTCCGGTCGTCGCGACAACGATTTCAACACGTTCACGGTGTCGATTGGTCCGCGAATTATGATCAGCGCGCACGAAAAAAGGCCGGGACGAAAGTCACCGGCCTTTGTTCGTCAGGAATTATCCGGAGGTCGTATTATCCACCGCAGCATGGTGCTGGAGCCGGTGCACAACAGCTTGGAGCAGCAGGAGCACAGCAGGTTGGTTCTGGCGCACAGCAATTCGTTGGTTTGCAGCGGCTGCGTAGTTTTTGCAACAGTCGTCCAGAGAATAATTTGCACTTAGGCTGGCAGCATGGGTCTGGTTCGCAGCAGACGGGCTCCGGTGCACAGCAGGTAGGTGCTGGTGCACAGCAGACAGGTTCCGGTGCACAGCAGGTTGGTGCTGGAGCACAGCATGATGGTTCCGGTGCACAGCACGACGATTGCTTTTTGAAGCAATCAAACAGGCCAGCGTCTGCAGATTGAGGTGCAACGGCAAAGCCGAGAATAGTGACGGCCAGCAGTGAAAGAACATTTCTCATTGATCGGGTCTCCGGGGATTCAGTATTTCGCAGTAAGCACATCGTTGTGCTCGAACAGTTGGATTTACTATTCCCCACACAAATTCAGGTGCAGAATTCCGTTGGTCTTTTTCAAAAGACTTAATGGAATCGACTGAGGAATATTCAGATTCACTAAACCCGGCAAGCCTTGCGCTTTGTTGGCGAGATTCCCGGTTGTGTCGAATGCAATCACGCTCAATAGTGCCCCGGTAAAGTCCGTGACTCTCTGAAAACCTGCGTCGCCGCAGCTGGTCGCGGTGATGTCCAGACAGTTCGTGAGCGGGAGACACACGTTGGGCCACGTTGCCGCCACGTGGCCCTAAATTGCGGCCAGCATAGCCACGTGGAAAACCTGACCGGGTCACGCTCCTGCTGCGGCCGAATTCTTCCAGGTTGCGATTTGGCCGCACGATCGGTGGGGTTGAGGGGCCATGCACCGTACAATCACGCCAGTGCCCAGGCGATGCGAATGGTGTCAAAGAACGACCACAACTTCTCAATGAAACTGAAAAGGCGACAAATGAAACTCTTCGGTAACTTGCTGCTTCTGCCGTTCTTTTGTGCGACCGACAGCTTCGCTGATACGCCACTGAATCAGTTGAACCCCGCAGAATCAAGAGGTGGCTGGCAACTGCTGTTCGATGGTCGAACGACGGACGGCTGGCGAAACTACCAGTCTGAATCTGTCGGCGCTGGCTGGGTTGTGAAAGATGGGATTTTGGATCGCGCGGCCAAGGGTGCGGGCGATCTGATTACTGTGAAGCAATATGAAAACTTCGAACTATCGCTGGAGTATCGAATTTCGAAAGGCGGCAACAGTGGCGTGTTGTTTCACGTGACCGAAGACGGAAAGAAAGCCTGGCACAGTGGGCCGGAGATCCAGTTGTATGACAATGTGAACGGCACGGGTTCGCAAAAATCCGGCTGGTTGTATGAACTGTTCAAACCCGTGAAACCTGGTTGGGCTGTAAAGGCCGAACAGCAGGCGGGTATTGAAACTCCGGAAATCGATGACGCCACTCGACCGGCGGGTGAGTGGAATCAAATCTATGTGCGAGTTTCAAAGCGGCAGTCGGAGCTTGCCTTGAACGGCGTGAGCTATTTTCGGTTTCGCAAAGGTGATGCGGATTGGGATAAACGTGTTGCTGCCAGCAAGTTTTCGAAGTTCCCGCAGTTCGGCAAGGCCGCCAAAGGACACATCTGTCTGCAGGATCACGGCAATGCCGTTGCCTTTCGGAACATCAAAGTTCGTGAACTGAACAGTGACGGAGACCTGCCGGAACTGGCAGAAGAGAAACTTGCTCTGAACGGTGTTTCCGCGTTTCCGGAATTGCAATGGGAAGGCTTCGAGGGCATCGATGACAACGGCAAGATTCGCAAGCTGCGACCAATGGCGATCACACACGCTGGTGATGGCAGCAATCGCCTGTTCGTGGGTACTCAGCGCGGTGCGATTTATGTCTTTCCTAACGATCCACAGGCGAAAGATGCGAAGCTGTTCCTTGATATTCGAGATCAGGTCGCGGACTGGAAGAAGAACAACGAAGAGGGATTTCTGGGGCTTGCGTTTCACCCGGACTATCAAAGGAACGGACAGTTCTTTGGGTGTTACACCGCGGCGGGTGAATCGCGCGCGACTGTTGTTTCTCGTTTCACTGTTTCAGCAGCTGATGCAAATGTTGCAGATGCCGGAAGTGAAGAGGTGTTGATGAAGATTCCGCAGCCGTTTGCGAATCACAATGGCGGATCGATTGTCTTTGGGCATGACGGCTATTTGTACATTGGTCTGGGTGACGGCGGCGGTCGCAACGATCCGCTTAAAAGTGGGCAGGACCTGAGCACGTTGATGGGGTCGTTATTGCGCATCGACGTGAATACAAAGCAGGCTGGAAAGAGCTATGGAATCCCGGCTGACAATCCGTTTGTGCAGCGCCAGGGTGCGCAGCCGGAAATCTATGCGTACGGCTTTCGTAATATCTGGAGACTGGCCGTTGATCGCCGTACAGGGCTGATGTGGGCTGCAGATGTCGGTCAGGATCTATGGGAAGAAGTCAATATTGTTCAACGCGGTGGGAACTATGGCTGGAGTGTTCGAGAAGCTTCGTTTGCGTTTGGAAACAAGTCACTCGATTCCAATGATCCGCTGATAGATCCTGTCTGGGAATACGATCATCAAGTAGGACGATCGATCACTGGTGGCTGCGTGTATCGCGGTTCGCGTCTGCCGGAATTACAGGGAGCCTACCTGTATGCCGATTTCGTCACCGGCAGAATCTGGGCTTTGAAGCACGATGAAACCAGCGGGAAGGCCATTCAGAACTTCAGTATTGCCACCACGGGCATTCCCGTGATGGCATTCGGTGAAGACGAAGCGGGCGAAGTCTATTATGCGTTGGAAACTGCTGACGGCAAAGGCATTTATCGCTTCGATCGCGCGACACCCTAGAGTAGTTTACTTATTGTTGCGGACGGTACTCGCTCGCGGGAGCAGGCTTTCTTCGATCGAAACGCGTGCCCCGCGGCCACAAGTCAGCGTAATACGCTGTAGTCCTTTGCACGCCCTCCCCTCCCCTGCGGCGTATAAGTCGCCAGGCGAGCCGAGGACATGTTCCTCGCAACGAAAAAGTGGATGGCTTGCTCGCCTGAAGCAAGTTAGGAATTGATGCGGACACTGGTAGCGAAAGTCGTCAAAACATTCATCAAGACCTTCGGCTTGTTGTCGCCGCGGCGGTCGAAACTCTTGACGAGTTTCGCTACAGCGGAGTTATCCCACGGGCGTTACACGTTGCCCGGCGTGGGTACTTCGTAGCCTTTGCGGTTGTCGTCCTTTAGCAAACGGTTGGCCAAATCTGCGTGATCACCGGTGTGCAATTCGGTTTCGGGATCAAACGTCAGCCACGGACCAACGATGTATTCGTTGCCTTGTTCAGGCAGGTCGACGCCTTGGCTCAGGGTGTCGTGCAGTTTCAGGAAGTGTTCGGCGGCGTCAGCATTGCCGCTGAACCTTTCGACATTGCGGTTGAACGGTTCTTTCGTCCCGAGTCGGTACGAATTGTTCATCAAATGACCCAGCACGCAGCCGTAGTGAGCATCGTACACATTGCCGTTGGCCATGCCAGGATCGTTGGCTCGTACCGCTGCGATGAAGGCTCCCCAGTTGCCGCCCGGAGTCACGTGGCCATCGTCGACTTTGACTTTCACGCCTTCTTTGTCACCCGGAGCGTAATACTTGCCGCGCACAATGCGGCCACCATCTTCGAAGTAATATTCGTTCTCGACCTGGTTTTCGTAGCCTTCATAATTCACGTTGCGAACGTTAAAGAACACCTGCTGGCCGTTAGGATATTCGGCCATTCCGAACATCGAATTCGGTGTTTCGCCCTGGTCGTTCCATTGAAAACGGTTGCCCATCGCCATGGCTTTGACCGGATGAGTCTGATCGGCATCGATGGCCCAGCGCGCAACGTCGAGCTGATGAGTTCCCTGGTTGTTCAGGTCGCCGTTGCCGCTCTTCCAGAACCAGTGCCAGTTATAGTGAACGTAATTCGCATGGAAGTCGTCGATCATCGCCGGACCACGCCAGGTGTCCCAGTCGAGATTCTCCGGAGGTGAGCTCACGGGCTTGTGTCCAATGCTCGCTCGCGGTTTGCAGCAGTAGCCATACGAAATCTTCAGCCGCCCGAATTTGCCTGCCTGAATTGCTTCCGTCAGTCCCGCCATCTTCGCATCGCTGCGACGTTGGGTTCCGTGCTGGATAACAACCCCATACTTTTTCTGAGCTTCCACAACGATGCGGCCTTCGCCGACGTCATGGCTCATCGGTTTTTCGACGTACACATGTTTGCCCGCCTGAGCCCCCCAGATGGTTAGCAGTGAGTGCCAGTGATTGGGCGTGGCGACGGAAATCGCATCAACCGTTTTGTCGTCCAGCGCTTTGCGGATGTTGGGAATACCGACAGGCGATGACTTTCCTTCCGTGCGTTTGGAAACGCCGGCTACCGCGCGGTTCAGAACGTTTTGATCGGGATCGGCCACGTACGCCAGTTCAACGTTTGCCTCGCCCAGCCAACCCTGAATATGACTCTGGCCGCGACCGTTCAAACCAGCAACAGCAATACGAACGCGATCGTTGGCACCGATGATGTTGCCCGAAGACTTCGTTCCACTAATGACAAAGCCAGCTCCGGCAAGGGTGGAGGCTTTCAGGAAACTGCGACGACTTGCTTTTGACATTTCGAACTCCGGTGGTGCCTGCTGTACAACGATCATTTCAGCGGAGTAAGCATAGCAACCAGGCGATTGATTTCGCGGCCCTATTTTTCTGTCAGCAGTGTATTTTTCAGACTCTGCGAAATTCGGAATCGAATTGCCCCGGCCACACGCTTTCCAATCGCCTGCGACCACGGTTATCCTGTGACCGCCAATTCACGAATCCGGCCCACCATAGCCTAAGGAACGCGACTATGAAAAACATTCTTCTCACTATGCTTTCGTTGACCGCGATGATAACGCCAGTCAGGGCCGATGCGAAACCTCTGGTGCTGGTGAGCGCGTCGTACCAAAAGAACATCATCGCATTGTGCGAACTTGATGGAACGATCGTGTGGCAATTTAAGACGGGCGGTCCTGACGGAGGCCACGCCGGACATCATGAAGTGCAGATGCTGGACAACGGCAATATTCTGTACCACGACGATTGGAACGTCGTCAAAGAATTGACGCTCAGCGGCGAAGAAGTGTGGCGCTATGCCAGCCAGGATGTTCACGCATTTACACGCCTGAACAACGGCAATACCATGATCGCAGAATCAGGCAGGGAGCGAATCATTGTGGTCGACGCCGCTGGGAAGATCGTCAGCGAAACGCCGCTCGGCAAAGACGGTCGCGGGAAGACTCGCCAGGCGGAAGTGCTGGCCAACGGCAACTTCCTGGTCTGTGCCGAAGGACCGGGCACCGTGACGGAATACAACGCAAAAGGCGACATCGTTTGGGAGTACAAAATCGGCACGCGAGTCTACGGTGCCATTCGGCTGACGAACGGGAACACACTGATCGGTTCGGGTTCCGGGAATTCCGTTGTAGAAGTTTCGCCCGACAAAAAAGTTGTTTGGGAAGTGAAGAGCACCGTTCCGGACACGAAAATCGAACTCAAGTGGACCGCCTGTTTAAAGGAACTTTCCAACGGTCACATCATCGTCGACAACTGCCACGCCGGACCGGACAGCCCGCAACTGTTTGAACTTGATCCGAAACGCAAAGTGGTGTGGGAATTCAACGAATTCGACATGGTCGGCAACGGCATGGCATGTTTCGACTACCTGGAAGGCGAAAAGGCCACAAGAGTTCGCAAGCTGGTAGCCGAAGCTAAGAAGTAGCGTTTGCGTGTCGGCAATGCATCAGCAATCGCCAGATTCTGCTGCCGCAAATTCCGAAAAAGCGGGAACCAACTGCCTATCGATTCGCGTATACTCAGCCCCCTCCAAAGCATCCATCCACTCTCCTGCCGATCGTACTTCATGCGACGTCTCGCCCTATCACTTTGCCTGTGCATCTTCGCATTGCCGACAACGGTCCGGGCTGATGAGGCCGACGATCAGGGCACGGCATTCTTCGAACGGCATGTACGCCCGATCCTGGTGAAGCATTGTTACGAGTGCCATTCAGAAGAAGTTCAAACGCGTGAAGGCGGACTGCTGCTGGACCGTGAGAGTGGCTGGCTGGCTGGCTGGCGGAGATACCGGAAAGGCCGTCGTGCCAAAGGACGCCGACGCCTCGCTGCTGATCAAGGCCGTCCTCTACGACAACGAAGACCTGCAAATGCCGCCCGACGGCAAGCTCGCGGAAAGCGATATCAAAATCCTGCAACAGTGGGTTCGCACCGGAGCTGTCGGACCCAAGGCAGATTTAGGAACCACCGAATTCTCACGACTCGGCGATCAGCAATACCTCAGTCAAAAAGCAGCGACGCATTGGTCATATCGCGCCGTCGAACAAATCGATCCGCCGCAGGCCGATGATTCGGCGTGGAACCGCACGGCTATCGATCGTTTCGTTTACGCCAAACTCAGCGAACAACAACTGACGCCGTCTCGACAGGCCGACTATCGAACTCTGCTGCGACGACTGAACTATGATCTCACCGGACTGCCACCAGCAGCCGACGAAGTGAATCAATTCAAGTGCGCGGTTGCAGAGGATCGAGCGGCGGCAGTCGAATTGAAAATCGACGACCTGCTGGCATCTCCGGCGTTCGGCGAACGCTTCGCGCAATTGTGGCTGGCCGTCGCTCGCTACGCGGACACCGACAGCACCTACCGCGCTGACACCAAAACGCCATACTACTTCCCGTTTGCGTTTACGTATCGCGACTATGTGATCGATGCTTTCAACGCTGACAAACCGTTTGATCAATTTGTGAAAGAACAACTTGCCGCTGACCTGATGGGTTTTGAAAAAACGGCAGCGGAAACGGCAGCGGAAACGGCAGCCCTCGGTTTTCTTACCGTTGGTCCTCACGCCAATCGCAGTCAGGAAGAATCGATCGACGATCTGATCGACGTCACCACGCGTGGACTCATGGGAGTCACCGTCGCGTGTGCTCGCTGTCACGATCACAAATACGAAGCCGTCCCCACAACAGACTATTACGCTTTGCGCGGTGTGTTTTCGTCAATCACGCGACTCAACGAACTCGATGAAAAGAAGCTCCCGGTTCTCGCGCACTACGTACAAACCGAAGCGGACGTCGCGGACTTTCAGAAACAACGCGCCCCGATCGTCAAAAAGATCAAAGACGCAACGGGCAAATTAGCGAAAAACAACCAACGTGCCGTCGATCAGAAAATTCGGGAAACAGAACTGGCAGAACTGCTGACGTTCCACCCTGGCGCACCAGCACACACGATGATGGTCGTGGAAAAAAAACGGCCGACAGATTCGCCGATCTTCATCCGTGGAGACGCCGGCAATCGTGGCGATGTTGTGCAGCGACGATTCTTGACGCTGCTGGATTCGGAGCAGAAACCGTTTCCAACAGACAACAGCGGGCGATTAGCGCTGGCCGAACACATCGTCGATCCGAAAAACCCGCTCACCGCGCGAGTCTTCGTGAATCGTGTGTGGGGCATGCTGATCGGTTCGCATCTGGTCGCCACGCCGTCGGACTTCGGATTGCAGGGCACGCCGCCCACACATCCGAAACTGCTCGACTGGCTGGCCGCTGACTTCATCGCCAACGGCTGGTCCACGAAGCACCTGGTGAAGACTATCGTGATGACTCAAACGTACCAACAACGCAGCAAGCATTCACCGGATGCTGCGGCCGTGGATTCGCAAAACGTTTTTCTGTGGCGAGCCAACCGAAAGCACCTTTCGATCGAAGCCATTCGCGACACCATTCTCGCCGCCGCTGCTCAACTGGACCAAACAGTCGGAGGAAAAGCGGCGCCGTTGTGGGACGACAACTATTCGAAGCGTCGCGCAATCTATGGCTATGTAAACCGCTTCAATCTGGACCCAACTTTGCGAGCCTTCGATTTCCCGTCACGCATGCAGACCAGTTCCGACCGCGGTGAAAGCATCGTTGCTCCGCAGGCTCTGTTCACGTTGAATTCACCGTTCGTCGTCGATCAGGCGGTCGCCATCACTGAACTGTCAGAATTCAAAGCGGCTTCAACCAACGAAGATCGCGTCGCGGCGATCTTTGCTGCCATTTTGCAGCGTGCACCAGCAGAGCAGGAAACGGAACGCATTATTCGCTTTGTCGAACCACAGGAAAAACTGTTCAAAACTCCGAAGAAAAACTCGAAAGTCACCACCCCCTGGCCGCTCGTCGCTCAGGCGATTTTGATGAGTAATGAACTGCAAT
>CALFOL010000165.1 GCA_937919915.1 uncultured Planctomycetaceae bacterium | reverse complement strand
CCTACGGCGTATTTCGCTGACTTGCAGTCGCGGGGCACGCGTTTCGATTGCAGAATGCCTGTTCCCAATACTGACGCCCCCCCGATTTTGTGAGTAAGTCCTGATATACGGAGACGTTGGAGCCAATAATCTTCATAAGCATCAACCTTGGTGACGATTGAATATTCCAGTTTGTGCTGTTGGCTTTTAATCCACTGGGGCACAAAATTCCGGCGTTGGTGACGTGGTGCAGCTTTCCAGACACACCCGAACTGGCCGACGCCAACCTGCTCGATAAGCTGAAACTGACCAATCTTCTTCATGCCGCCTGGAAAGCACCCGCCACTGCCGTCGGACACCAGACTGAAGTCGCTGCCACAGGACGGGCAACTCAGCGATGTGACCTGAGTATGATCGACAAGTTCAATTGCGTTATGACAATGCGGGCAGCGAACATTGAGAATCCTCGCCGCCGCACTCCGCAACGGATCGAGCAGCTTTTCCATCCGGTCGCGATGCGAGAAGAAGTCGCGCAGGTCGTCGGCCAGATCCGGATACCTTGCAAGCAGCGATTCCCGATCCGGAGGCTCCCGGCTTCCACCGCGCGGACAAACTCCGCAACGACTTCATCCAGACGTTCGTCCCGCGAGTGGGTGCTTTCGACGTCGCCTCCGGACATGCAGATGTTCCTCCAACAGTTGGTGGAGTTGTTTCAAACCACGATGCAGAAGTCCACCGACAGCCGATTCACTGCGCCCGAGACGTTTCGCCGTTTCCGCCAGCCTCAATCCCTGCAGATGATGCAAAATGATCGCCTGTCGCTGACCCTTCGATAACCGGTCCAGCGCAGCGGGCAACCGAAGAAGCTGTTCGTTCCTTGCGGCATGCTGGCTCGGGGACGACGCGGGGTCGGTCACTAGCGCGTCAATGCGTCGAAACGACTGAGAGATCTCTTCTTCGAGAGAAAAGTTCCGTGCTACGTCCCGTTTGGCCCGGCCGTAATGCCTCGATCAAATTGTTTGAAAGAATCGTCCGCAACCAAGCGAGGAATTCGCCTTCACTTGAGCCGCGAAACTGATCGCGACGCTCCAGCGCATCGAGCAGCGTTTGCTGGACCAGATCGGAGGCGTCAACCCGCTGACGTAGCCATGGATCCACCTTGCTGCCGGCCAACAGGCTCAGATACGCCCGATACCTTTCCAGTGTTTCGTCATCGATGTCATTTGGCCCCTGCACGTGAATCTCCGTAAGTTAGGGTCGCGATGGACCACACGAGTAATCCACGAAATTATGTCGCCAGGCTGCAGATATCCACTCCAGAATGTAGTCGACATCGGTGAGCGAGTCATGCGCGGGAATTAATTTTTGTTTCGAACGAACGCAGGAGGCGATGGCAGACTTGAAAGTCGTCGGCATTTCTAACTCCAGCCGCCGACGCAACGTCTCCTTACCCGATCCCTCCGAATTCAAGCGGCTCGAACTGTCATCGTGCTCGACTTCGTGTCGTGGGATGAGAAGCAGAAACTCTCTCTAGCATGAGCAGAGAAGACGCAATCGTCGAGCTTTTCTGTGCGCACGGGTGCGAATGTGTGGGCAGCCTGGCCACGCTCAATCGTAGCCTTAACAATTCAGTGTCTTCGTTGGATGTATTGCGAACTTTGGAGTGTCTGCGGCACTGCGGCGTCGCATTGAGTCACTTCTCGGGCTTTCCCGAATCGTCCGGTTGATCAACGGGCTGCTTCGCAGGACGAGATCGTCATACTTCTGAGCCGCCGCGGCGAACTGCCGTCCGGACGTTTTCGCGGATCCTTGTCGAGGATGGGCATCTCACGCAGCGGAAGGTTGGGCGCGAGATGTACTACAAGCCGACTCGGGCTAGAAAACGGGCCGGGCAGCCGGCGCTCATGCGGGTTGTCGAAACGTTCTTCGACGGATCGGTCGAGAGGGCACTTGCGGCACACCTCGCAGGCTCGAATGCGGATATGTCGGACGAAGAGCTCAAAAAGCTTGCCGCGCTGATCCGAGGGGCTCGAAAGAAGGGGCGGTGATTCGAAGTTGTCGTTCTACACCCCACGAATACTCGAAAGGTTGGGTCATGGTTGTTTCGATTGAGTCTCTGATTAGTGCGGCGATCGTGGCAACGATTGTCGTTCCGATTGCATTGCTGGTAAGCCGGATGGTGCTGCACAAGTCGCCGTCGTCTGCACGTCACCTGGTGTGGCTGCTGCCTCTCGTTGCCATTTTGATTGGACCGGTGTTGTCCGTGGCAACGAGCTCTCCGTTTTCTGTCGACGCAAGTTCCTTTTTTGTGAACGCAGAGAGAATGCAGATGCTGGTGGAGCAACAAACGCAGGGTGGAGTTGAATCGGGTCTCAGTCCGAACCAGAGCCTCGATCACCTGGACCGGGCACATGTTGAACAATCATTTGATTCACCCCTGCGCGAACCAGCTCAACCAGTTGGCACTCCGTCGGCCGCAGAACTCACGAATCCGGTCGGCGACCATCAGGCAGGGAATCCGGCTGTCCCAGCGACTGCAGTGGCGGACACATCGGCCGAACCGGCCATTGCTGCGTTGAGGCCGTGGCTATTCACAGCCGGGTTGGTGTGGATCGTTGTGGCCGTGGGCATTGTCTGCCTCGCTGTAGCGGCTCAAGGCGTGCTGTTCGTCAAACGACAGGGGTATCAAAAGATCACTGACGCAGCGCTTCTGCAGATGTGTTGCGATGCGGCGACGGAGCTTGGAGTTCGGCGGGAAGCCACGTTACTGGAAGGCGAGTTCAATGCGATGCCCATGACGTGGGGAGTGGTCTGGCCGGTTTTACTGTTGCCGGCGTGTGCTCATGAATGGTCGACCGAACGAATGCGGATGGTGCTGCTGCACGAACTCGCTCATGTTCGGCGGTACGATGTTTGTGGCAGACCGCGTCGGCATTGGCGGTTGCGTGTCACTGGTTCAATCCGCTGGTGTGGCTCGCTGCGCGGAGTCTTCGTTCCGAATGTGAGCGAGCGTGTGACGACGTTGTGCTCAGCAGCGGGGGGACTGCGTCGAACTATGCCGAACAGCTTCTTGACATCAGTACTGGCGGACGGCGCGGAGTACTCTTGATGTGCGCCGGACTGGCGATGGCAGGATCAAAACGCCTCACAGGGCTGCTGCACGCAATTGTCGCTGACGGAATTGAACGCGATTCTGTATCACGCGGTCGGTTGATCTGGACGGTGTTGGCTGCATCGCTGTCGCTGATTCCGATTTCGATGACAGCGAGAGTCACAATCGCGGCGGAGACTGAGGGGGCAAACCAGGCAGTGTCAAAGCCGGAAGCGACGCAGAAACCAGTCGTCGACATTGCACGTAGCGAACAACGAGGTCGCCCGGCGGTGGCGGATGCCGCGAACGCGACTGATCCCTACGACACACTTTATGACGCGATG
>CALFOL010000164.1 GCA_937919915.1 uncultured Planctomycetaceae bacterium | reverse complement strand
CCTGAAGCACTGGGTGGTCAATCATTATATACGATTATTTGTGAGCGGGTGCTTATGAAACATGGTTCCTTGATCCGAACAGAAACCTGGGTGCCACCGCAGTGCTGGCGGCGGAACAACCCAACCCGGAGATCAAGTTGCTCCCGTGCGGTTCCGCGACCGTTCAGTTGGTGGATGAGCATGGCAAGCCAATCGCCAACAAGGCGGGCTTAGCGAATCTGTACTTCGTCGCTGCACCAGGAGCGACTCGTTACGACGCTGCAGCATATCGAGCGGGCAAGCTAATCGCTGACGAAGATTTCATGTCGAACGTTCACGGAGGAAGTTACCCCGACATCAAAACAGATTCGGAAGGCAGGGTTTTCTACCCAGCACTGATACCTGGAGCGACCTATCGCCATCCAAAGGCGGTCGACGGAAAATGGTCAATTGCGAAGGAATTTAAAGCCGAATCCGGCAAGACATTCGACATTGGGAAGATTGTTGTTGAATTGGATGAGTAAGCAATGGTGGTTACGGATGAAACATCACTGAAACGCTGGCAACCCAGCGCCGAAGAACCGTGGAATCTGCGGCGCGTCTGGCATCTGCATCGTCGTGCGGGATTCGGTGCGACATGGGATCAACTGCAGCGCGATCTGCGAGAAGGCCACGAAGCTGCGATTGATCGCGTGGTTGCCGGACTTGCAAATGGCCAGCAACACGAATCCAGCGACGCTTTCGAGCAGATGTCGTCTGTCATCTGCGATGCGGCCGTCGCCGCCAACAACATTAACCGACTGAAGGCGTGGTGGTTGTATCGCACGCTGAATTCGCCGAGTCCACTTAGCGAACGCCTGACGCTGATGTGGCACAATCATTTTGCGACCAGCAACTTCAAAGTCGAAGACGTCGGCATGATGCGCCGGCAGAATGATACTCTGCGACGACTTGCAAACGGTAATTTAGGCGATCTGCTGCGAACGATGGCGAACGACCCGGCGCTGCTGATGTGGCTCGACGCTGACGCCAATCGCAGCGAGCATCCGAACGAAAATTTCGCTCGTGAGATCATGGAACTCTTCACACTGGGCGAAGGAAATTACCAAGAACGCGACGTCCAAGAAGCGGCCCGCGCGTTAACCGGCTGGACCGTCAAACAAACAGAATTCCGCGACATCAAAGCTCGGCACGACGGTGGCCCGAAGACGAGTTTTGGTCAGTCCGGCGGCTTTGGCGGCAATGATTTTGTGCGACTACTTCTGGAACACCCGGCCACTTCGAAGCGAATCGCGTGGCGGATTTGCGATACATTCACCGGAGAATCGACTGTCGGTGCTGACATTGTCGACGAACTGGCCGCGGAACTTGTGGCAAGCGAACTGGACATCGGTCTTGCAATTGAAACGGTGCTGCGCAGTGAAGCATTCTTTGCGGACGCGAATATCGGCAATCGAGTATTGAGTCCCGTTGAGTTTGTTACTGGAGCAATCCGAACTCTGGAGATCATGAAGCCTCCACCGAGCACACTGCTGCTGGCGGAAGTGACTGCGAATCTCGGGCAGGATCTGTTCCATCCGCCGAACGTCTTTGGCTGGCCTGGCGGTCGCTCGTGGCTGACCAGTCGCGGGATTATCGCTCACGCCAACTTTGTCCTCGCCCTAGTTGACGGCCAGATGCACACCCGGCCTGCGAAGTTCGTGGCTGAAGATTTCGTGAGAAACCGCGGGGCAAGCAACGCGGCCGAGTCGTCCAGATTGTTTGCACAGATTGTGTCAGGCGTTGACGAACTTCCGAACGAGTTGCAGAAATTTGCTGCACAACCAAACAAATTGGTCGTCGCCATGCTTTCATCACCACAAGCATTTCTGGGATAGGAGAAACGATGATGTCAACAACAACTCGCCGACAGTTTCTACGCAGCTCGCCGTTGATTGCGATGGCGCCTTCGATTCCGCTGTTCCTTCGTTCGACTGCCCAGGCAGCACCTGTCGCTGAGCCGCAACGGATTCTTGTCGTCATTCAGCTGAATGGAGGCAACGACGGAATCAACACTGTTGTTCCGGTTGCGGATGAGGGATATGCTAAGCATCGAAGGGAACTGCGACTGAAAGCCGATCGCTTGATCGGTCTCACCGATGAAGTCAGCCTGCATCGATCTTTCAGACCGGTGGCGGATCTAATCGAAGACGGAAAGTTCGCCATTGTGCAGGGAGTTGGCTATCCCAATCCCAACCGGTCTCATGATGTCAGCATGGCGATCTGGCAAACGGCGAGATTGGATCGCGAAGAACACAAGTCGTGCGGATGGCTTGGGCGAGCACTGGACTTACGTGAGGGTTCGACCGGGGCCGCTGATTCCATTCTGCTAGGCAAAGAATCGCCACCGGTTGCTTTACGAGGTCGCCGTTCCATGTCTGTTTCGCTGGCGCATCCGGGCGATCTGAAACTGAAGAACGACCTGCAAATCATGCCGGCCGATTTGGGCGGCGATGATCTTTTGTCGTTCGCTCGGCGAGCAACCCTGGATGCCCGAGCGACGGCGGACCTCATCGATGACGTTGCGAAGATCTCAAGCAGCGAAGAATCGAGTTATCCGAAGACGCAACTGGCTTCGCGCCTGAATTCGATCGGCCAACTCATCAAGTCAGGTTTCACGACTCCCGTGTACTACGCGATTCAGTCGGGCTACGACACTCACGCCGCGCAGCTGCCGACACATGCTCGGTTGTTAAACGAACTTGCCGGAGCCCTGAAGGCGTTTCAGAATGATTTGCAGGCGGCCGGTCTTGATGACCGAGTGCTCACGATATGTTTCAGTGAATTCGGCCGTCGTGTTGAGGAGAATGCGTCACTGGGCACGGACCACGGCACCGTGGGTCCCGTGTTTGCGATGGGAACCAAAGTCAAAGCGGGTCTGTTGGGCACAGCCACTGACATGACGAACCTGAAAAATGGTGATCTGCGCCGACAGTTCGATTTTCGTCAGATCTATGCGACTGTTCTTGAGGACTGGCTGTCGATTAATCCCGAGGCTGTTCTCGGTAGCAGGTTTAATAAACTGCCCTTGTTGACATAGGGATGCCCGCGGCTGTCGAGGATCTGGTTTGACATTACCGCAAATTCAGGACAATCTGAAGCTCGAGTTTGCTGACGAGTCGGGCTTTTGTCGTCTGGGAATATTGATACAACTCCAACATGTTTGGATTCCTTGCCCCACGACAAAAGATCCCGAAGTGGCGACAGAGTTATGCTCGAGTCTGCCAGTATCAGCGGTTGCTGTTCGGAGTCACCTCGCTTCCGTTTCTCAGCTACGAAGCCACGTTTCTGTATCAGCTTGGCATCGATTTTGAACTGATTCCCGCGTTGGCCGAATGTGCGCCGCCGTGCTGCCGGTTACGACGCATCGTTAAAGATGATGTTCGACAGGATATG
>CALFOL010000163.1 GCA_937919915.1 uncultured Planctomycetaceae bacterium | reverse complement strand
GCCGGCTAAGCCAACGGTGTTTGGCACGCTGGCTGCTGGCAGGTATCCGGTTGATCGGCTGTGATGTTCGGGCCCCTGGCTGGCCGAAGGCCCGAAACACGATGGCCGCAGATCACCCTGTCGGCACGGGAAAGAAATTTCTGCCCTACCAGATGATCTCATAGACGACTGAACTTTTCCCGGTACCGTCGAACATCAACGGGACCAATAATTCCTGCTTGCCGTTCACCGTGCGGACAACTGGTTCGCCTGATAAGAACTTTAGCTGAACAGCTTTGTCCAACAACCAGCCGCCGTCTTTTTCCTCCATGCTGCTCGCCGAACCAACTCTGAAGTACAAACTGGAAACAGGCTGTTCGGCAGAAAACGACAGAATACGACGCAGCGAAGAATCCGGCTGCCCTGGAATCGGTTCGATGAAATCCGTTGCTGACACACCGTTCCACGAATACCGAAACGCTGGTCTTCCGGCTTTGTCCAACTGGTAGCCGTTGAATTCGAAACCAGCGTCTCGTGATGCTTCCGTTGGCCACGATGCTTCCACGTTGTCCAAACGCGCCAGTGGCTGGCCGGGAGTCAGTTCAATCAGGTGATCGCCCAGCGGCGTTTGAGCTCCCTGGCCGCGCCCCGTCCAGTGTTTGGACGCATCGATAAACGCTCCATGCCAGATCAGCCGCAGATTCATTTGTTCCGCATCCCAGGCGATGTGAGCTTTCTCGGGATAGCCCACCGCGATCCCTCGCGACGACAGACCTTCGATGAAGTTGCGATAGATGATCGGTTTGTCGACTGGTTTGAGTTCGATCGCCTCGACCGTCAGTCCGGACGGAACTTTCGCTTTGTTGCCATCCGATAGATATCTCCAGATCGCTTCGATCTGTTGTGGCGTGTCACCATGCAGAATTTTTCGCACGACTGTTCGGCCACTCGGCCATGCTCCGGGCATCCGTGTGCCTGGACGGTACTCCTGAGGATTGATCAGATAACGGTGGAACCAATCGCGACGCAGACGCTTGGTCATGGTCGTCATGTCCAGTGATTGAATACCGGTCGCCTTGTGTTTGTCGAAGTAATGGCACTTGATACACGACAACGATTGGTCGCCGACCATCAGTCGAGCTTCGGCGATAACGCGATGATCAGGATCCTCAAACGTGACGTCCGGAATTTCCGTCCGGCTGTCCACCTCAGCAAACAGTGCGATCAGCTGCCCGACATTTTTCTCACCGAACTTTGGCATGCGTGTCGCCATATACGGACGATCTTTCGCCCCGTTGTTCATCACTTCCCTCAGCCAGCTGGCCTGCAACTTGTCGCCAACGCCATCCAGGTGTGGAGGAACGCGACCTTCGTCGCCCATTTCCGGAATGCTGCCGGTGAATAGTGCGTCCTGCTCTCGTGGCACACCACCGAATTTGTCTCGCTGATGGCAGGCATAACAATTCAGCGTCAGCATTGTCGAAGCAATCCTGGCCTTGGGTGACAACTCTTCAATGCTGTCCTGCAGCGCTGCGGTTACGGCGGCCGTGATATCTTCACGCTGTTGGGTCGTCAATGCGAACTTTGGCGCAGCCGCTGCGGACGATTGTGCCAGACACCCGGCCTTCAGGTTCAGATCTTTGAATTTCGGAACGCCTGTCGCCGGTTGCTGCAGATCTTTGACAGCATCATGTTGATGGCACGATGCACAACCCAGCTTTACAAACAGCTCACGCCCCTGCTTCACAAGTTCAACGTCAGGCTGAAACGCATTTTTCTGTTCCGGAGGCTGTTCGGTTTCACTCACCAGACCTGCCATCGGCTGACGCTGGAGATCCGGTCCGGCAATTTCGACGGTGAGTACCTCTTCTCCACCCGCTTCAAAGTACTCCACAACAACGGCGTGCGGTCCAGCGGTGAGGTCCACGTTTTCCTGTTTGACACTGTGTGGGTGAACACCATCGGCGTTGACAATTTCCTTGCCATCCAGCAACAACCGACTGCCGTCGTCGCTACCCAGAAAGATCTCGTACTTCCCGTCTCGCGGGATATGCAAAAAACCGTTGAAGCGTAGAGCAAAATTCTCTTTCTTCCCCGAGGCGGCGACATCGAAATCCGTTGCCATGCCGGTTGCCTTCGGTTTTAATTCATCAAAATTCGGCAGCGTTGTCCAGGAGCCTTCGTAGAACTCGAATACCAGCCCCGCTTCAACCTCAATGTGCTGCAGCAAATAGTTCGCAATGTCGTTCGCTTCTTCGTCATTTAAATTCAGAGCTGGCATGCGGCCTGATGGTCGGACGGCATGCGGATTCTTAAGAAAACCTGTCAGGCTGGCGACGGTGTACTTGGTATCCGGCTGTCCGATGGGCATAACGTAAGCAGGACGTTCCGCGGCTGGTTGTTCGAGATTTCCGTGGCACGCGGCACAACCGACGGTGTGAAACAACTTGTTACCGCGGTTGATGGCGGCAGAAGAAACGGCTGAGGGAATTGTTGCTCCACCGTCCTTCAGGAAATGCGTCAGTGCTTCGGCTGCCTGTTTGCTGTCGGCGCCTTGCAGGACTTGTGGCATCGCCGTGCCTGGCTTGATCGCCTGGGGATCGGCAATGAATGCAAGCAGGTGTTCTGGAGTAATTCGTTTTGCTGTATCCGTCAGAATCGGGGCCTGCCGTTGAGCAAGCGTTTCCTGCAGAATCGAACCGTGACAGGACTGGCAGTTCAGTTCTGAAATCAGCAACTTACCCGCGTCGATACTGGACAGATTCTCTGCACGGAATCGTTCGTAGGCAGGAACAACTGCATGCACGGTGGGCGCATCTTGTGCGGCAGCTGACGAGAACTCTGCCGCAACGACGAGCAGGGTTGCGCTGCAGCGCAGAACGGACAGAGTCAGGAACCGGGCACGATATGTTCGAATCACGGAGAGCGAGCCTTTCGGTGGGATTGATCGAGGCGAGAGTGAATGTGGTGAGACAGTGTGGACTAAACGTGGACTATTTGCCCTGCGGCTGTTCGTGTCGCAACAATGGGAAGAAAATCACATCACTGATTTTTCGGCTGTTGGTCAGCAACATCGCAAGGCGGTCGATACCGATTCCCAGACCACCGGCCGGAGGCATGCCGACTTTCAGCGCCTTCACGAAGTCATGGTCCATTTTGGCCATGGAATCCTCTTCGGACATGCCGTCGAGCTGTGTCAGGAA
>CALFOL010000162.1 GCA_937919915.1 uncultured Planctomycetaceae bacterium | reverse complement strand
ATTAAGTGATCCGATGACGCCCGCCGCGGGCCGAGAATTACTGCATTTTCACGACAACGTGCCCGACGCTAGCGAGTACGGCTCACAAAGCCGCGGCAACAACATCACTTCGGATCACTCAAGGATTACCCCATGAGTTCACAATTCTACCGACTGCTGTGGAAAGAGTACCGCGCCCAACGTTCGCTGTGGCTGGTGCTGGCTTTCTGTCTGGTCCTGTTGCAGACGACGATTGCTGTTGTGAGTTCGCCTGCTGTTGAGATCAGCGTGCTCCAGCTGTTGGTCTTTCCGCATTTGATTGTAAGTTGTTTTGCCGTTGCCTCCGTAGCTCTGCTGTTCGCCGGGGAAGAAGACCTTGGTACGGCAATCTGGTTGAGGCAATTTCCGGTTCGCACCGGGACGTTGTTTTGGTCGAAAGCGTGGGCTTCGTTTCTCGGTACGTTCGGCATGACCATTCTGGGGCTGGCATCCACAGCGATTCTCGTCGCGGCACGACACGGAAAATTTGAAATATCTTCTCTGGATTATCCGAGTCTCGCCGTGGTGGCGATTTTTCTGGTGTCGTTGTTTTGGTCGTTGCAGTGTCGCAGTGTTTTTATGTCACTTGGTTTGTCGAGTGCAACAGTCTTCTTCGGATCTATGCTGGCGAGCACCAATGACAGCGATATTCCACTCCAGTTTACTGTGTTGGCACCACTGGCCGTAGTCTGCCTGACATTGTATCCGCTTGCGAAACGCTGGCACCGCGGACTGCGAGGCACCGCGAAGCCACGACGCGTCGCGGGATATGTCTCAGCAAATGTCGCTGCAAGTGTGGATCGTTTTCTAAAGTCAACAAAACCGTTGCCTCAAACTCTGCGAGTGCTGGGTGTGTTCGTGGCCATTCCTCTCATCGGAGCCATCGGACTGGTCATTCTCGTCACCGGTTTGTACCTGCCCTGGTTGTTCGTGTTTGTGGTGCTGGCTGCATTCATTGCGGCTGTCCTCGCACTTCTCCGCTCCAGCTTAGGTTGGGCAGCATGGCTGAAAAGCGCAGCATCGGGTTCGACCCAGCTGAAACGAACCACATCCGTTCTGATGTGGCGGGAATGTCGATTTGCATTGCCGTTTGGTGCGGTTGTGATCGGTATTGGAATCCTGGCGACTATGTGTCGACTCTGGGTGGAGCACGATACCAACTGGGGGCTGTTGGTGTTGACCGCGGTCGTCATTGAGTGCGGACTGCGGACATTTCGACACGATCAGCAAAAACAGCACGGACTGTTTTGGGGCCATCGCGGAGTTTCCCCGGTTTTGGTGTGGGGTGTTCGCAATGTTGTTTGGCTAGGCACATTGTTGACCGTGGCGATGGTGTTTGTGATCATCGATCTACCGGCAGTGCCGAATCGTCCCTTGACGACTCAGGAACGGATGATCGACATCATGACTCAAGTCACTCAATCACCAGAATTCCGTCGCGTGAACATAGAAACGCCGCTGGAAGTAAACGTGCCACGTCAGCTTTCGGTTTGGTTGTCATGGCTTTTGGGCGGCTTCTTTCTGAGTCAGCTTTGTAGTTGTTGGATCAGGAAACCACTGATTGCATTCTTCATTGCACTCACAACATTCGGAGCCTATACGGCGTGGGGTCTGCACACTCTGATCCGAGACCTCCCTCCGTCTCTTGCACTGTGGCCCATCGTTTTTTTCGCAGCCACTGCGGTTCTCTTGAGTCGTCGCCAATGGATGGACCGTCGGTTTTCGTTCGGGGTCGGAGCGAAGCGAGTAGCGTTCTTGCTGATTCCGTTGCTGTGTCTGTGGCCGGTTAAAGCAGCCTGGAGAATATTTCAGCTTCCCCAGGACGGTCGGTGGCTGATGACGAATGAAAAGCTATCCGGGTATTCTTCTGCAAATCAGAACAGTCAATGGGCTGACAGCTGGCAGAAGCTGAATGTTGCCACGCAGTCGTTGCAAAGTTCACGAACGAATTTCGAAACATACGCAGCACTTGATGCTCGGCAACTGCAGCAGGCTCAGGACGCGATCGAAGTGATCTGGAGCAAACACACTCATCAGCAATTGCCACCAAAGTGGAAGCTGCCGTGGGCTGACTATCCAGCTCAACCATTAGCGTTTGCTGTGATCCAGCATGCGGAAGCCGAGCTGCAGAACGATTCCCCGATCAATGCCCTAACTGCCCTGGTTCAGGGGACTCACCTGCTGCGATTTCTAAAGCGTGAATCGTCATCCTGGGATCAATATGCCTGGTGCGGTGAGCTTGAGCAGCTCTTGCTGCAACAGATCCATCACATTGCTGCCGATGATCGGCTGACTGCTCATCAGCTGAAGCTGGCAGCCAGAGACATGCTGCAGTTCCTTAACGCGCCGATTCCGGTCGACGAAATGCTGGCCAACAGACAGGTTGTGTACTCATCCATGCTGCGGCGCCAGGGTTATTTGTGGGAAACGGAGGGACAGCATGTCTCGGGGAGTGAAGTATTCGACGCGAGCTTTTCTGAGCGTATGCGATTCCTGTATTTGATGACTCTTAGTGACAGACATACGCTTGGCCTGGACGCGGGGGCGGACAGACACGACCTGTATCGCTGGGCGGCGACAACTGTCACCGAGCCCAGTGATCTGTTGCAGGACCCGGTTTTCGCCGATATCCCGCAGGAGTTGGCGAACTACTTATCCAGTGGTTTCACGCCTCTTTTTCGACAACAACAGACCGAACTGACAAGCGCAGAGCAAGCAACCTGGGTAATCCTGCAGATGCAGGCGTACCGACGCGTTCATGATGAATTTCCGGATGATCTGGAAAGTTTTCTTCCGTATCCGGTAGAACGCAAAGGCAATTCCGCATTCACGATTCTGGACGGTCTTCGTGATCCGTTTCAGTTTCGTTATTCAAAATCTGGCCGCAGTGATTCAAGCTACAGCCTTGGTAACGACGCGGGAAGAACCTTCATTTCCGGCGGGCAGCCCCTACTGTGGACCGCCAGTGCCCAGCTGTTTCTGCAACACGAGTACAAGCCGGAAGGTGACATAAGATCAGTGGTCCTGAACCGCAACCGCATCGTCTACCTGGACGGATCCGGCGCCGTTCCGCCAGCAGGCGGGATTGGGCGTCTGCCTTTAAATACCGCAGAGACAGACGAAAAATAGTCGTCACTCTCCGTGATTCCAATTTTGGAATTCAACATGATTGAGAATTTCACCCAACAGTTGCAGCATCCATCACAGCCAGTCGGGCAACGTGTGATGGATGCCAGGCAGTTGATTCAATTTCGGCTTGATGAACGCGGTGCCGTGTTGATATCGGAGTCTGCTGTGGTTGGTGAGAATGGCCACTACGAATATAAAGTTGGTACACGTCCGTTTATCTTCGACAAGCCGTTTCTGCTACTCCTGCGACATTCCGTCAAAACCGAACCTTACTTTGCTGCATGGATCGCCAATAGCGATTTCATGGTGCGGCCTTGACGTAGAAACAGCACGTTGGCCAGTGAGTAGCGTGAGTGGGATTCGAACCCACAACTGTCCGGGCTTAAACCGGATGCCTCTACCAGTTGGGCTACCACGCTGCACTGTGTTCACTGCCAACGGAAAACGAAAGACTACCCGGTCAAGGAATCGAACCCTGTCTACGACGTTCGAAGCGTCGCGTGCATCCGCCACACTCACCGGGCATGCTGCTTTAAATTGACGCGAACCGGATTCGAACCGGCGTCCACGGGGTGAAAGCCCATGTGTCCTTCCAATAGACGACCGCGCCTTGTTGAGATTTCGATGTAGAAAATGGCCGACTCAGGTAACGCTCCTGACTCTCCGAGCTTATGAGGCTCAGCTGGTCTCTTGACCGTCGGCAGTGATTCGGGGGAGTCTTTAGTTGGCAGTTTTCAGCTGGCAGTAGTCAGCGTGGTGTGCGTGCTGGCCTCCGATAACAATACTCCCGAGCGCCAGCTCAGTGACTGGCGCGGTTGAAACCACCCACGAAAAAAGCCCGGAGTTCTAAGCTGAGAACACCGGGCTTTGCAGGGAAGCAACATATTCGCCAGGTGTTACGTGCGCAACTCAGACCGCAACGTCTCGAAGACATCATCGGTGATGAGTCGCATGCGTTCGCGTTCGATTGTGAGACCTGTGAATGAAGAAGACATCGCTCGTTTGCTTGATTGAATGTGGCCTGCCATAGTTGGCATCGTCAGCGGCGAATTGCCGCAGCTGGAACTATAGACGCGGTGCGGGCCTTGAAGTTCGCGCGGGATTTCGGATTCGCGAAAAATGAACGGGGTGGCCAACATTCCCACGAAGCTTGAGTTCCGGTATTAATCCGTAATCCGTGGTAAAGAAGAGCATTTCAAACCACGAACGGCACGGATGGAATCACAAACGAATCAGGCTGCCTGCCTGCTGAGCTGCCCTAAAGACAAAGAAAGATCACGATGCGATACTGCTGGACTTCGTTGCTGCTCTGCACGTTCTGTGCGGCTAACGCTCAGGAGAAACCGAAATCTGCGGCCCCGGAAATTGAGCAAACAGGGCTGCCTCGTGTGTTGCTGATCGGTGATTCGATTTCAATGGGCTATACGCCGCCTGTTCAGAGACTGCTAAAGGGCAGAGCGATCGTGGCTCGTATCCCGGCCAATGGCGGTCCGACAACTCGCGGGTTGGCGAATATCGAAAAGTGGCTGGGCGACGGCAATTGGGATCTGATTCACTTCAACTGGGGCATCCATGATTTGAAATACATGGACACCGGCAAACGTCAGGTCGAACCTGATGACTATGAGAAGAATCTGCGAACATTGGTGAAGCGTCTGCAACAGACCAATGCCAAGCTGATCTGGGCCGCGACGACGCCAATTCCCAAGGGGAAGCTAAATCCCGATCGGAGCTTTGGAGACGAAAACGAATACAACACGATAGCGGCAAAGATCATGAAGGAAGAAGGGATCGTGATCAATGACCTGCACGGCTACGTAATGCCACGTTTTACTGAACTACACAAGCCGCACGATCTGCATTATTTACCTGCGGGATCAGACTTCCTGGCAAATCGCGTGGCCGAAATCATCGAGCTGCATTTGCCGGACGCAGTGGTGAACAAAGAATGATACTGCGCCTAATTCACTGCGGCAAAGGCGCAATCCATGCCCTGTCTATTCCCCTTTCTATTGGTCTGAATCTGTCTGAGCTTTGTGGATGAATCCTGTGATCACGGCCAGAAGAAACAGTCCGGCGACAGAAACCACGACCGGACCGACCGTTGGATGCTGCATCTTGCTGTACATGGACGACCCCGCGGCAACGATGGCACCCAGAACGGAGACTCCCATCAACACGTTCCACACGACGGCGTTGGTACCGGTGGGTTTGTCATCACCCAGCATGCGGCGACTGTTCATCATCATCATGAATGTAATGTATGCAATCGGCAGCAGCATGATCGCAAAGGCTGACACCACAATGGCCAGGTAAACCTGAGAATCGCCTTCCCAGAAATACCACCATGATGCTCCGGACAGGCCGGCCACCAGGCAACCGATCACGTAGGGCGGGCCACTCAGTGGTTTATTGACGATTTCACAGAACGCAAAACCGTTGATCAGCATCAGAATAATGATGGTAGAAAATCCCATGCCGAACACGCCGAGTCCGAAGGCCACGCGAGCCGTGTCTTCGCCGAGCAACGGGGCAATCGCTTTCGACAGCTCGAACGCATCTCGCTTCACCACGGCGGAAGACACGATGCGTTCTTCGACAGACATTCCGGCCACGAAAGCAGCCACATCAGCATCAGTCAGAGCCTTGGTGTCGACCGATTCATCCAGTGCCAATCGTTTCTTGATGGCACCGACGGCACCTTTGTACAGCGGGCTCTCCTGGACCTCGGCCGGGTCACTGCTGAGAAAAGATTCATCGGTCTGCGCATGAAACTGAGAGGCTGTGGCGATGACCACGCAGCTGGTGACCAGAATATACGGAATGGCCATTCCGGTGCTGAGATCAAAGCGGGCGAGTCCTCGGAAACTCTTGTCCCAGCCGCGTCGCAGCATCGAGTATGGCAGCAGGAATGTCATGTTGATGCCAACGGCTGTGGCCGCAGCCCCGATCATAACGTCTCGCTGCTGAGCGACGACCTGGTCGGTCCAGAATTGCTGCACGTTTTCAGGCAACGTCGCAATCATGGCGGCGATCTTTGCAGTCGGTGCACTCCACTGAGACAGGTCCGGAATAAATCCCGACAACACGGCGCCCAGGTCGAGATTGCCTTTGGAAGCCATCAGGCCGACGACTCCGACAAAACAGATCACGACAATCCCGACAAGCCCTTTCAGGAACCAGTCGAACATTTTGGCCGCCAGTCCACGACGACTGTTCATCACCACGGCAATTCCGGCCGCAGCCAGAATAATCGCGGACACCATTATCTTGTCGTCGCGTCCGCCACCGATCGTTCCGGGCAGCAGGTTCTTTTGCAGAGCAGTAAAGCACAAGCCAAACTGTGGCATGCAAAAAATCATATTGGCGACGATGGTGCCGTAGATCCAGCCCCAGCCCAGCACGGGATTGATGTGTCGGTTGATGGCTCGGAACGGGCGTTCTCCCGTCGATAGCGTCACATAGCTGATGGCGGACAGCATGATCACGCCCATGATGATGGCCACCAGCTGTAGCCACAGCATGCTGGTCCCACCCAGGATTCCCAGAAACAAAGCTCCGGCAAGACTTCCGCCACCGAGTGTGATCGCACTCTGTAACCAACCCGGCCCGGACAATTTCATGAACGCGCCCAGTGTTGCCAGCGGTCCTTTGCCCATGGCTTGAGTGATGATCGCGCGGTCTTCGTCAATTTGATTCTCGCCGTTCGACATATCGGAGAACTCTCGGGGGAAAATAAGGGGGATGCACCGTCGTGAGAAACGTACCGAGAGCCGCCGATGGACGCAACCACCGAACACATTTTATACGTAGATACGGACCGATCGACTGCCTGCAGGACGGATCGTATCGCCGTTAATCTTTGCCGTGCTAAGGAACCACCGGCGGCGCCGCAGTTGTGCGGTCTTTCTCACTCACCGGATACAAGGCATTATGTGCAGTCAGACTGGCGGCCAGTTCCTGCATCATCTGACGGAGTTTCGGTGCATCAGACTCGGCCAGATTTTTGGATTCGAACGGGTCGGCAGCAAGGTTGTACAGCTGATAGCGCTGGCCTTCCGATTTTTTTGACGGGAAGTAATGGTAGATCACCTTCCAGTCACCGCTGCGATAACTGGTAAAGTAATCACTGCGATGAGGTGCATGTGGATAGTGCATCAGAAATTTTCCTCCGCGAGACGTGTCCGGCTTTCCTGTCAGCAGGGCTTCCATACTGACACCATCGACAATGTGATTCTCTGGCGGACTGGTTCCCACGATGTTGTTGATTGTGGGGAAGATGTCCTGAACCGCCGCCAGTTCGCCTCGAATCACGCCCGCTGGAATGGGTAGTTTTTTCTGATGAACGTTGTCCGCGGCGCGTTTGGCCCACGAAGCGATAAACGGAACACGCATGCCGCCTTCATAGTGAGCTCCCTTTTTGCCACGCAGCGGAGCCGCACAGGCAACAGCATGCTCATCACCCAGCGGTGCGTCGGAACCGTTGTCACCCAGAAACAGGATCAGCGTGTTTTCGGCGACGTTCAGTTCTTCCAGATGATCCAGCAGGTCGCCCAGAGATTTGTCCATGCCTTCGATCAAAGTAGCAAAGGCCTGTGCGTTTTTCGGTTTGCCCGAATCTTTGTAGTTGTCAGCGAAACGTGGATCCGAATGAAACGGTGCGTGGACGGCGTAGTGCGACATGTACAGATAGAACGGCTTGTCTGCTTTCACAACCTCCGTCAGCCGTTGTTTGGCTTCGATGGTGATGGCTTCCGTGAGGAAGATGTCGGTGCCGTGATATTTGTCCAGGTGAGGAACAGCATGATGAGCTCTGTTTGTTCCCAGCCCAAAGTTCTCTTTGCCGTAATAACTTCCAGGTGCTCCAAACGAGGCTCCACCGATGTTTGTGGCAAAGCCCAGGTTCAATGGTTCCGCCCCAACGGAATCGTCCGGTCCAAAATGTCCTTTGCCAACGTGAATGGTGTGATAGCCCGCTTCACTCAGAATCCGTGGCAGCGTGACGCTGTCTTTGTTAAGCCCCAGCCAGTTCCAGTCTGGCGGCCCCATCGGGCCACGATTGTCGTTGCGAGGATTGATCCAGTTTGTGGCACGATGCCGCGCTGCGTTCTGGCCGGTCATGATGGAAATTCGTGTCGGCGAACAAACGCTCATGGCACAAAAGTTATTGAACCGAATGCCGGTCTCCGCCAGTCGCTGCATATTGGGTGTGTGGTAATAATCGTTCAGTGGATAGCGCTTCGCATTGCCTTCAGCGTCTGTCAAAAACGGGACAGAGGTATCCATCACACCCATATCGTCCACCAGAAACACAACGACATTCGGACGATCTGCCTTTGCCGCCGGCACGTGTGTGGCGTGGGTGAAAACGACAGCGATGCTGAAAAGCAGAACGAGAATTTGCTGCATGGTGTTACCTGTCAGACCGGTCGGTTGCTATGGTGGTTGCGGCTATGTCTGTCCGATGCTAATCGACATCGCCTGCCAAAAGCAAACTTAACGATTTCTGAACCGAAATGACCGAAGAAAACTCAAAGAAAGAATCCGTGACGGCCACCGCATACCACGAAGCTGGGCATGCGGTGATGGCATTGCTGGTTGGGCGTCCGGTAGAGAAAGTCACGATCTCGCCCGCACATTTGCAGACAGGCGGTATCCGCCTGGGTGCCTGCAAAGTGCAAAAAGGACGCACCAAGGCTTCGCAGGACAGTGTCGAAGATGAGGTTCTGATTCTGCTGGCGGGAATGGTCGCCGAACGGCATTTCACTGACCGCTATTGCCTGGCAGGCGCTGATCAGGATTTGCGATTTGCTCAGCGTGTGCTGGCGAATCGAGCCCCCACCGAACGGCAGATGGAAAAACTGATGCGTCGTTTACTGGACAAGACAGAGCATCTGCTGAACGACGCGGTGAACGCGAAGGCGGTTCAACTGATCGCCGCGGAGCTGGTGGAAAAGGAAACGGTCAGTGGCCGTGCGGTCCGTCATTTTTACAACCAGGCGGCGTCTTAGAGCAGTTTACTTATTGTTGTGAACGGTACTCGGTCGCGGCAGCAGCCTTTCTTCGATCGACACTTGTGCCCGCGGCCACAAGTCAGCGTAATACGCTGTAGACACCCGCCCGTAGCCAGGTCTTTCCAAACCCGGTCGTATCCGGAGTGGGCGTGACAGCTGCACGAGCTACGAATTGATGCGGGCAACGGAAGCGAATCTGGACGACTGCTGGTTGAAAACTGATTCAACAAGACCGGCAGACTGGTTGACGTTGCCGATATTCGTTACAGATCACGCATGGAAAAGCACAAATCGACCGGAAAGACAGGACCGTACCCTTCTGTCGCAAATGCTGGCTCGCGCGAGACCCCCCCGAGCCCCTGGGAAATCGCGGTCACCGGCGACCTGTCGGCAGATCGGCAGGCGGAGACGATTTCAAGAATCGTCGAAGTTCCGGTGCACAGCAAGGGCATCATCTATTTCGATTCCTGCGGAGGAAGCGTTTATGCCGGGTTGTCGTTGGCCACGCTGATTCGGGCGCGTGAATTACGCGCAACCGCTGTGGTCGTTGGCGAATGTTCGTCCGCAGCGCTGATGCCGTTTGCCGCGTGTCGAACACGATTTGTGACTCCGCTCAGCACGCTGTTATTCCACCCGATGCGGTGGCAGTCGGAAGAAGATGTCAGACTGGAAGAGGCCACGGAATGGGCGCGGCATTTCAAACAGCTGGAAACGGACCTGGACGGTCTACTGGCGAAACTGTTTCCGATGGATGCCGGTTTGCTGCAAAAGTGGACTCGGCCAGGACGGTTCGTTTCCGGCAAAGAACTGGTCGAAGCCGGCTTAGCTCAGATGTTTGCTCCCTTTGACGATGAGAAACCGTTCAAAACGTTGCGTGGTGCATAGCATCTGTGGCTGATCAAGTGGGGCCATGACCTGCGGCGTTTGAGTTTCTGGCCGGAGTTTCCACATTCGGCTTTGATTCACGCTGGCCAAAACGGACGATGTCAGGATTGTGTTTTCCTGAATCCGGAATGATCATTGGTCTCCCTTTGTTCCAGCTTTGCTCTCTTGAACCTTCCGCGAATGATGTGCTCGTCACGGGCATCGGGATGGTCACGCCATTCGGACTCGGCGCCAAGCGCAGTTGGTCGGCCGTGCTGAACGGCAACAAAGCCGGGCGTCTGCTGACAGCTCATGACATAGACCACTTTCAGCAACTGTCCGAACTCATCAAACGCGTTCCCGGCGGCGCACCGGTTGATCACGTCGAAGTCGCCATGGCGGTCCTGCCGGCACTCAGTAGAAACAGATGGGACAATGATACATTCACGCAGTATGCCCACGACTGCCTGAACAACATCGTGCTGGCATCGCTGGACGAAGCACTGGCGGACGCCGGCATGGCCAACGAACTGCCGCCACCAGATCGCATCGGCTGCGTCATTGGCAGCAGCAAAGCCAGCTTGCGAGCATTAGAAGACCACACGTATGCGCTTCGTCCGGACAGCAGATCCACTGCATGTGCCGGAAATTTCTGGGCGAATTCCTGTCTGCCAGACGCACCGCTGCGATGTGTTCAGCAAGTGTTGGGCGCAACTGGGCCGTCGCTGTGTCCCGTCGCCGCATGTGCCTCTGGATTAATCAGCGTTATTCAGGGGGCGCACCTCATCCGCAACGGACTGTGCGATGTCTGCATCGTCGGCAGCGCGGATGCATCGTTGCGCGCGTCCGTGCTGGCAAGCTTTCATCGTCTGGGAGTGACGGCGAAGCACGAAGACCCATCGATCGCGTGCCGACCATTCGATCGTGAGCGTGAGGGATTCATCATCGGTGAAGGCGGCGCAGTGCTGCTGTTGGAATCTCGAGCCCACGCGGAAAAACGCAGGGCCCGTGCTTACGGTCAAATCGTTTCCGGTGGATGGCTGACGGACCCCACAGGTATCACGCAAATCGACAGCAGTGGATCTGTGGTTACTGAACTTCTGCGGCGTATGGCTCAAACCTCGCCGCCGGACATCATCAGTCTGCATGGAACCGGAACAGTTACGAATGACCTGGCCGAAAGTCACGGAGTCGGTGCAGCATTCGGGACGACGGGGCCGCCGTGTTTTGGAGTCAAAGGCGCGATCGGTCATTTGCTGGGAGCAGCAGGCAGCGTGGAATTCGCGCTGACATTGCTGGCGATGCGAGACGGTGTTGTGCCGCCGACGGTGAATTTTGAAACCATCGACGAAGCCTGTGGTGTTGATGTCGCTGCTGTCTCGCGACAGATGGCAATCAAATCGGCGTTGAAGTTGTCACTGGGGTTCGGCGGACACGTGGCCGCATGCGGTGTTGTGGCGGACCTGCAATAAATCGACGACCAGACACAGGCGGCGACATCTCTGTGGAATGAGTTTTCGATTGCAGCCGGATGAGCAAGCGAGACGCTTTCTCTACGGGATCTACGATTCCGTCAGTTCCAGATACGGGTCCAGTCCCATGTTCTCGTACTGTTCCAGGCGGAAGCGTTCCTGTTTCAGCAGGTTCTTACGCTGCTTGCGATGGTTCTTTTCCAGGAAACGCTGCACTTTCTTAAAGTAGCGATTCCAGGATTTGCCGAGTTCCCCCGCCTTGTTCCCCAGAGCCATTTTTCGCCGCCTTGCGACTTCCTTCGGTTCACGACAGCTTAGCAATTCGTCTTCCAGAGACAGGAAGAACTGAAACGACCCCGGATCGCCCTGGCGAGCAGATCGCCCAACCAGCTGGCGGTCAATTCGTTTGGAACTATGCAGTTCCGTCGCAATCACGTGCAGCCCGCCGGACTTGCGGACCGCGTCAGTCAGCAGAATGTCTGTTCCTCGACCAGCCATGTTCGTTGCGATCGTGACGCGCCCCGGCTGACCGGCATCCTTCACAATTTCAGCTTCCCGTTCGTGGTAGCGAGCGTTCAGGATTTGAGCGTCAATTCCACGTCCTTTCAGAATCTCCGCAACAGCTTCGGATGCCTCAACCGATGGTGTTCCCACCAGAATGCAACGACCTTCCTGAATCAATTTTGCAATCGAATCACCAATCGCAACTCGCTTTGCTTCCTGAGACTTGAACACGCGGAACGGCAGGCCTCGACGAATACACTTCTCGTTCGTCGGGATCGTGGTGACCTTCAGCTTATACGTTTTGTACAGTTCTCGCTTTGCAGGTACCGCGGTTCCCGTCATGCCGCACAGGTTGGCGTAATTGCGGAAGAAGCTCTGCACGGTGATTCGAGCCGCCTCACCCGTCGCCGCCGTAATTGGCACCAGCTCTTTCGCTTCGATGGCCTGATGTAGTCCATCCTGCCACTTGCGGCCATCCATGATACGGCCCGTGCCTTCGTCGACGATCATGACCTTTTCGTCAACGATCACGTAGTCGCGGTCTTTCATGAACGCGTGTTTGGCTGTCAAGGCCTTTTCAACCTGACCGTAAATTCGTTCGGTATCCATCGAATTCATCAGAGACGGCTTCGACATCAACACCACTTTGCGACACCCGGCATCGGTCAACCATGCCGAACGGCGTTCTGGTTCGTAGACATAATCAGCCTGTGGTTCCAGCTGAAACGTGGCGCGGTTGGACCAGCGAAACAGGTTGACGGTGCCGGGGTCGTTGGGTTGAGTCAATCCAATGATCAGCGGCGTTCTCGCTTCATCGATCAGAATACTGTCGGCTTCGTCGATCAGAGCAAAATAGTGCCCGCGCTGAACAGGTTCTTCGCCGCCCTGCAGAGTTCGCACAAACTTTCTGAGCGACGGTCCGCCTTCGTCCGGCGAGGCTCCCATCCGCAGGCGATCGCGCAGAAAATCGAACCCCATTTCTTTGGACGTGCCGTAGGTGATGTCGTAGGCATAGTTTGCCCGACGTTCGTCCGGTTCCATCGATTCGACGATCTTGCCAACGGTCAAACCCAGTTTCTGAAACACCGGGCCCATGGTTTCGCAGTCACGTGCGGCCAGATAATCGTTGACAGTAATCACATGGCAGGCAGAGCCTGTCAGTGCGCGCAGAAAAGCGGGCATCGTGGCGGTCAGAGTTTTCCCTTCCCCCGTCTGCATCTCTGCAATATGACCTTCGAACAACGCGATGGCGCCCATGACCTGGACTTCGAAGTGTTCCATCTTCAACGTGCGCCGCGCTGCTTGGCGGACAAGGGCGTAAGCTTCGATCAGCAGCTTGTCGAGCGGAGTGCCAGCCTTGGCTTCCCAGCGCAGCTTTCGGCCGGCGGCAGTGAGTTCCTCATCGGTGAGGGTGTTTAGCTTTTCGCAGCGTCGAATCACTGTTCTCGCCATCGCGCGCCAGCGCGAACGGCGAGCTGTCGACGGAATCATTCCCGACTTCGACCAGTGATAGACGTCAGATGGACCAATCATTCGTGCCACTCATCTCGTAGTGTGTGAACTTCAGCGATCGGAATCATACTAGTTCACTGCTAAGACGAAAATCGGAATCAAAGGCAACAAAAAACGCCATAGGAAAAACGTTCGTTTTTCCTATGGCGAATGGTTGAATCTGGTTATCCGCGACAGCCGGTCGCAACTTTGCCTTGCCTAGCTGCAGGTCTTTTTCTTCAGCACAGCCAATCGGGACTTTGTTCGCGAAGCAACATTAGCGTGAATCAGGTTCTTTGCAGCAGCCTGATCAAGGGCCTTTACGACCAAAGAAAACTGTTTATCCGCCTCTTCTCGCGTAGTCTCACCAGCCAGGAACGTACGAAAATTCTTGATTCGAGTTCTAAGCGTTGATCGTGACGTACGGTTGCGAAGCCGACGTGCTGTGCTTTGGCGGAGATACTTCTTAGCGGATGTTTTGTTTGGCATTGATCGATGTGGTTACAGAGAAGGCTGGCGTGTGCAAAATCGCTGGTAGCCAAAGTGCGAAAATCGAAGCGGCGCACTATAGCTGTGTGTTGGGTAAATTTCCACCCTGATCGTCAAAATGCGGGGGGAACTGGATAGAAATGCTGGCAGAATCGTCATTCCAGCCGCTTGGCTCCTGAATCTCCTGCCGCTAGCATTGCAGATAGCCTACCCGAAATTCGGAAACGGCCAGCCAAGTCATATCTTTTTACCGTTTTTCCGGGAGCCACACCATGCGAGGTTCTGTTTACGCTGTCAGTTTGATCCTTGTTCTGTGTTTTGCTGGCTGTGAGCAGCTTCAACCCAAAGAGGAACCCGTATCAACGGAACCAGACCTTTTGCTGCCTCCTGGCGGCCCCCCCATAGCGCCGGCAGCCGTGCTTCCGCCGACTCCCGAGCAAATCATTGCGGGTTTCAGCAGCAAGAATTCAATGGAAATCACTGACCAGGACCTCGCTCAGGTAGCCGCATTGGAATCCGCTCAGCAATCGATCACAGAACTGAATCTCAAGTCTGCCACTCTTTCCAGTGCAGCGTTTCAATCGATGGCCAGATTTCCGTCGCTGGTCAACGTGGATATGGAATCCACGGCCCTGACCGACACCCATTGGGAACTCCTGTCCGAAGTCAAATCAATCGAACAACTGAACCTGACACGGTCAGGCATTAACAATTCCTACATGGAACACATTGGCGAATTATCGAATTTGACTCATCTGACACTGTCAGGCACGGTCGTCAACGATGACGGGCTGGCGAAGCTGAGTAAGCTGTCAGCACTTTCCGAAATCACATTCAACAGTACCGAAATCACCGGCAGCGGTTTGGCGGCACTGGGCAAAAAAGGCGCCCGAGCTCCGATCCGTGTGGTACGTGCCGGAAACTCAATGATTGGGTACCTGGGGTTTGTGTATTTTAAAGAGTTCGCAGATCTTGAAGAAGTGTATGCAGCAAACTCCAGCGTCACCGATGGTTCGATTGAAGGGCTGAAAGGATCGGCCAACCTTCGAATTCTGGAAATTAGCGGCAATCAGGTATCGGACGATGGTCTCAAGAACCTGTCTTCGTCCAGGCGGCTGGAAGAGCTTATTCTGCGGGACAACAAATTGGTCACAGATGCCGCTTTGGCTCGTCTAAAAAAGCTGCCCAACCTTGTGAAGCTGAACATCGAGAATACTCAGTGTACGATGAAGGGCGTCGAAGGACTGAAAAAAATGCTCCCAAACTGTTCGGTCTACTTTCAGCAGCAGACATTCTGATCTGTTCGACGGTCAGCAGATCAACGAGAATTCCGCAGGGCCGGAACCGTTTGCGAATTGCGGGAGCCGAATTCGACCGTTGTATTTGTTCAGCCGTTACGACAGTGATGACGCCTTGAGACATGGAAGTCAACCGGCCATGAATTCTGACCATCGAGTGACACCACAGATTTCTGAATCAGCGCTGCGGAACATCCGGACTTATTGCTGCCCTGGTGAGACGTTGTCGATTTCTGAAGCTGTGCATCTGGGGCGACTCGCTTCCGGCTGGCAAGGCTGCAACGAATGTATCTGGAGACATGAAGCCAGTAACATTTCGCAGAACTCTGGCCACCGACCGACCGTGACAGACACTGATCGCCGACATTTGCAATCACAGATTCGGCGAACAGAGTTCGGTGTTCGAGGTCCGTACCTAAACGCGATTGATCGTTTCCGAGGTGCTCAGCTGGCGTCAATCTTTTCAATGCACCTTGTCAGTGTGCATAACGAGGCGGGGCGTCTGACGAATTTGCGGAAGCCCAGTCACGAGAGCCGGATTGAAGCGGGCGCTGCGATCACAATCGCGGTCGGATACGACGGGCGCCGGGGATCGGCAGACGTATTTTCCGGTGTCGTTTCTGCCGTTCTGCAGAATGGTTGCAACGTTGTGGATGCTGGTCGCAGCACAGCGGCCAGTGTGCTGAATGTTTCGAGGCGGTTTCCGCATCTTTGCGGTAGTCTGCTGGTCACAGGGGCTGGCGGAACAGCGGGCGAAGTCGGACTGGACGCATTCGATCCACACGGTCAGGGTGTCGCGGTACCGTGGCAGAAATTCGGAGTGTCCGTCCGAATGAAGCAGGCATTCGATCCGCATCTGCCACAATCGTCCGCCGACTCAACAGACTTTGGATCAGCACATGCGGCAGATGCCAGACTTCGGGACCTGCGTTCGGGACGACCACCGCAGGCACTTGCGGCTAACGCGGCGCAGGAACAGGTGGAAACGACGACTCTGCAACTACCCGAACTGCACAACAGCGGCGGAGTGGTGTTTCGCACGAATCGTCGGAGCGGCAGCCTGACGGCGATCACGGCAGAGCAGTTCTATCTCGACTGGTTGTTAAGATGGTGGCCCGTGCATTCACGACAGGCAGCTCGTTTTCTGGTCAACGATGACCAGTCAGCAAAGCGACTCGAATGGCTCACACAGCATTGTTCACTGAACGTCGACATTCAACGTCCCCGCAACGTTCTGCTGAACAACGGCGAGCAACGTGCTAAGTCGGATGACATCGTCAGCTTTGAAGTACACGAAGATGATCGTTTTTTGACGGTGCGATCGCGACGTGGGCGAGAGCTTCCGGTCGATGAACTGGCGGCATGGATGAATCGCTGCATGCCGACTTCGTCAATGCACCTGACAGCTCACGCCTCACCGTGTGGTCGACGTGTATTGCTGGTCGATGTGGCAGCCCCCGATACGGGGCATCAGCAACAGGTCATCAGCGACGGCCTGGCAGTTAGTGGTTGGATTCTGACATCCATGGCTAACGGCCAGAACCCACTTCCTGTGTGAGCCAGCTGTCGATACAGGCACGACGTACCAGCGAGTGTCGTTGCATTGCGGAATCATTTGATTCATTCCCGAAAACGTTGCCCCGACGCAACACCTAATTCATTCACCGTCTGAATCGCCCCGCCAGACGCAGGTCAATGTGCGTTGGTGTTGCCTTCCCGCAACATGGCTCCGACATTTGATTTCGGACGCCGCCCCAAGTCGTTGTTTGCCAGCGGTTTACGACTGCCCGAATAATCGGAACCCGCCTTCCCGTCGCGCTGTCAGCCGTTGCGGGGCTTCCCGGCTATTGTGATTTCCTGATTGTTTGCTGTCGTCGCCAGACATCGCCGAAATCGGGATTCTTCCGGAACAGGCATTGCCTGTGCTTATCGAAAAACGCGATGGTCAGGAACTCGTATCACAACCAGGGATTCACTAATGCGCTCCGGCAAATTCAATTTCGCACACGCAGTGTTGATTACGGCCGCGGCCCAGCCCTTTGAAGGTGTGATTGTTATGTCAGATATTGTTGTTTGCGATTTTGCTTATGGCAGGGAAGAT
>CALFOL010000161.1 GCA_937919915.1 uncultured Planctomycetaceae bacterium | reverse complement strand
ACCTGCTGCAATGGTGCAGTAACAATTTCAAACCGAGCCTCCATGTGACTCGTCGCGAAGACCTGGCTCCCACCGAAATGGTACAAAAACTGCGCAAGCCAACAGCCCATGCAATACCAGATTTTTAACTGCCCAGGATTATGCAGATTGGGTGAAGAAGATGAAGAATTGGATCCATCCGACCGTTTCCCATATGCCTTTGGCATCGAATGTGCCAAACTCCACTTTATGCCAGCAAAACGGCACCGACCCGCGTATCATTTTGTAGTTGTAATCGTGCTGAATACAACAGGAAAGCAATTGCTCAAGTGAACCACGTCTCCTCAACCCCGTCATTTTTCTGCCGGATTGCTGCGATTGCTGCAATCCTGGTCAGCGGCGTTGGGAAAACGGTCCATCAGCAGCAGCATTGCAACGGGAACTGCGGGGATGTCTCCTGCCAGGTGGCTCCGGCGGAAGTCAGATCCTGCCCATTCGGCTGTCAGTCCTGTAGGATTGCGGGAAAACCAGCAGCCGAGGAAAGTAACCGCAGCCCAAAACCGTCACATGATGAGCACCAGTGCTCTGTGTGCCAGGTTTTGGCTCAGGCCCCTGAAATTGCTGGAATTATTGAGACTCCGCAGCTCAGCGAACTCGTGCGGATCCCACCAGAAGGTAGTCGGAAATCGCCGTGCACTGGTGGATTGCTGACCGTGTGTTCACGCGGTCCTCCAGCAGCAGAAGCTTGCCTTCCTGCTGCTTGACGGTCTTCCCGGAAAATTGTCGCGCTATTCCGTTGACCGAATCGTCAACGGTCTGATGTGTCAAATTGCTGCAGCGGGATTGAACACTGGCGAGTTTCTGCATCATTGTGCAACTCGCCGAAAATCGTGCCACGCCTCCGTTCATTCCAGCTGCTGGGGTGCACGCGCGCTGGTGGTTTTCCCGGGAATCAAGACGATCGATGATGCTGCCCTGTCGTATCCGAAAGTCATTCAAACGCGTTGCGTTTTCCCGTGAGATTCACGCTGCCATTCTTTTGCTGCGAAGAACATAGATCATGAAAATACTCTCACAAGCCAAACGTGGCTTCACGCTGATCGAACTGCTGGTCGTCATTGCGATCATCGCGGTTCTGATTGCGCTGCTGCTGCCTGCTGTTCAACAGGCACGCGAAGCGGCGCGACGAACTACCTGCAAGAACCACATGAAACAACTGGGACTTGCACTGCACAATTATCACGACGTGCATCGCACGTTTCCTTCGGGCTGGATTGCCGTCAATACGAGTGCGCATATGGCTCACGACGGAATCAACGGCGCGGGCTGGGGAACAATGATCCTACCGTTCCTTGACCAGGCTCCGCTGTACAATCAATTCAACGCCAACCTTGCGATTGAGGACCCCGCCAACAGTGCGTTTCTGAGTCAGGTGCTGCCAGCATGGAAGTGCCCGTCGGACCCGAAACCGGATAAGTGGCAGATCGTGCATGAAGACGGGTCAGGAACAATCCTCGCCGAGCTGCCAACAGCAAACTACATCGCATCGTTCGGCACAGAAGAACTTGATGGCTGTGAAAACGCAGCAGGCGTCGCTCCCGTCACATCCGCGAGGCAGTGCAAAGGAGACGGAATGTTCTATCACAACAGCAGGATCAAATTGCGTGACGTCACTGACGGCACGACAAATACCATCATGCTGGGTGAGCGACTTACCGATGGGTCGCTGGGATGGTATTCCACATGGCCGGGTATGGTGGCCGAAGGGGACGCCGCCTTCCAGCGTATTCAGGGCTCGGCAGACCATGTCCCGAATGATCCAGCAGGACACTTCGATGACTTCAGCAGTCGTCACGTTGGAGGCGCTCAGTTCTGCCTTGGTGACGGCTCGGTGCGATTCGTCAGCGAAAATGTCGACCGCGCGCTGTATCAGTCACTGGCCACGATTCAAGGCGGCGAAGTGATCGGAGAGTATTAACCGGAAAATCTGTAAGATGGGCGGGACGGCCGGCAGCCGAAGCGAGCTGCCGCTCGGAAACGCTCCGTTGTCGCTCGGGGCAGCGGTTCCTGGGGACGTAAGACGTCCAGGGCTCTGTGGTGAGTGACCACACAGTTCGGGGCATGTGTCTGTGATTGAGAACCGCTAACAGAACCTCCGCAACCCAAAGGGCCGCCTGTGGTTTTGGCTCAGGCGGCGTCATTCGTCGTCGGCGGGATCCCGCCTCTTCCTCTCTTGTTGCCTGAACCAAAACCACAAACGTCGCGGCTCACGCAGGTTCTGTTAGGGGTTCTAAGTCCCAAAGGGACGGAGTTCCCCGCCGTCGCTCAGCAGAGCCCCAACGTCTCGAAATACGGTTTGTCGCTGGTCAAACGTTCTCGCGGACTTGTTCCAGCCTCGAACCACTTCACTCGCGATCCACTTGTGGGTAGAGTAACGTTTCGTAGCAGCGGAAAAGTTTCAGACAGATCCGCCAGCATCAAATCTGGCCTTCGCCAACCCTGCAATTGATCATGACCAGCAGCGCACAACAACCCGATCATACCCGACGTCGCTTGCGCGATGCTGGCCTGCGGGCCACCTCTGCGCGAGTTGCCGTGATGGAACTGCTGGCAAAGATTGGCACGCCGGAAACGCACCAGGAAATCAGCGATCAGTTGCAGTCGCTGAGCTTCGATAAGTCGACCATCTTTCGTGCTCTGAATGATCTTGCCGCCGGTGGTCTGGCCCGTCGCATGGAACTGGGTGATCATGTGTGGCGGTATGAGCTGGCAAGCTCAGCGGAAGACGGCGAGCATCCTGATCAGTCGCATCCCCATCTGTTGTGCGTGGTCTGCGGAAGTATCACGTGCCTGACCGATGACGACATTGAAATCAAAGTTTCGAAGACTATCGGGCCGATCGAAGATGTCCTGCTGAAGGGCCACTGCGTGAGTTGCGTCGGAGTTGAGTAAGCATTCTTGTGTGTGCAATATCTACGGCTCTCTCATCGCAACTGAAGAATACTATTGCAACTTCGGCATCGATCCGGCCCAAAGCGAGAGTCTCAGCAGCGGGCCGTTGCAAATCGTCGGCTCTGACGAGGAAGGTGAGATTCGCGTTATTGAGCTGCCGGATCATCCTTTCCATGTCGGCACGCTGTATGTTCCTCAGCTGCGGTCGACTCAATCCGATCCGCATGCCCTGGTCACCGCGTTCTTACAATCCGCCGCAGGGCAGTAGACGATTGACGATCCCATTCGCCAGCAAGGATCGGGTGGTTGCCGCGACCAGCTCCTTGTATTCTGAAATCATGAGAGACTACGAACGAATCAAAGCAATCATTGAGTTCCTCGATGAGAGTCGGCAAGAGCAACCAGGCCTGGAGGAGTTGTCAGCGGCAGCTGGCTTGAGCCCCTTTCACCTGCATCGATTGTTCTCGGACTGGGCTGGTATAACGCCAAAAGCATTCCTCAAGTGCCTGACTCTGAACCACGCCAAAGAACTGCTGCGAGCTGGTGAAAGTGTTCTCAGTACTTCCTGGAAGCGGGTCTGTCAGGGCCGGGCCGACTGCACGACCTTTGCGTGTCGCTGGAATCGGCTTCGCCTGGCGAGATCAAGGCTGGAGGAAATGGCTGGACCATCAAAGCCGGGGTTTCAGAATCGCCGTTCGGATTATGTCTGATCGCGGAAAGCCCGCGCGGCATCTGTCATCTTTCATTCGTTCCAACCGAAGACCGAACGCCAGCGACTGAATTGCTGCGAGAGGACTGGCCCGCAGCGACGCTCCGCTGGGACAATTCCTTCGCGTGTGAACTCGCTGCGAGGTTATTCGTCAAACCCACAGAAAACGGTTCGAACGCAAGACTGAAGGCCTATGTGCGCGGCACGGATTTTCAAGTTCGCGTATGGCGAGCACTATTGACACTGCCGCCAGAGTCTCTGACAAGCTACGGCAGAATCGGGAAGGCGATCGGCAGCCCGGATGCCTCCCGAGCAGTGGGGACCGCGGTCGGGCGAAACCCACTCGCAGTATTGATACCCTGTCACCGTGTTATTCGTGAAACGGGAGTCATCGGCGACTATCGGTGGGGAATGGAGCGAAAGAAAGCAATACTCGCCTGGGAAAACGCCGAACGTTGAAGGTTCGGCACTCGGTTTCAAAGATCGCAATCACTACAAATCGCGCCCCCTGAAAAACGCAGTATTACAACGCGCAGCAAACGAAGCTGATAAATTCCTGAGTTCGCTGGACACGTCCTCGGTCGCCGCCGTAACTAACTAACTGGCATCAATCCAAACACAAAGGGGAGTTAGATGTTAACATCAAATGGCGATCTGAATGCGATCGGGCAGCCGATTGGAAGTCCGCTCCCGAATTGGCAGGAACGTCGACGACCACCTCGGTCATCAATGGTCGGCCGCTGCGGCCGACTTGAGATTCTCGATCCTGACGCCCATTCTCATGATCTTTGGCAAGCCTTTTCCATCGCCCAAAATGATGGCAACTGGACGTATCTTCCTTACGCTTTCACGACGTTTGGTGAGTTTGAAGCCTGGATCCGCAACGATTGCATTCATGACGACCCGTTGTTCCACGTCATCGTCGACTCGACCACACGGAAACCCGTTGGGCTTGCCAGTTACCTCAGGATCGAACCAAAGGTCGGAGTGATCGAAGTCGGCCACATTCACTATGCGCCAAGTCTGCAAAGGACGACTCTTGCGACCGAAGCTATGTTCTTGATGATGTCGCGAGTCTTCGATGAACTCGGTTATCGCCGCTACGAATGGAAATGCGATTCCCTCAACGTCCCGTCAAGAAATGCAGCGTTACGTCTGGGATTCACATTCGAGGGCATCTTCAGGCAGGCAACGGTTTACAAAAGTCGCAATCGAGACACAGCCTGGTTCTCTGTGACCGACAGCGACTGGCCGAGCCTGAAGGCGGCACATCTGGCGTGGCTGAAACCAGAGAATCATGACGAAAACAACAACCAACGCCAACAGCTTTCGCACTTCGTTAAAGCTGCTTCCAAAAAACGATGACTCCCGGATTCTGATTTCGGATCTGAAATTTGAGATGTCAAATATTCAGTTCGCCCTCATCTGATCAATTCGCAGGCCGGGCCGAGCAAGCCAGCAAATACCAGATCGGAACCGTCAGGGTCCACGAGGGCACTTTACGTTTTGTTGTGGACGGTTCGGGCTCGTGGGAACCGCCCCACATAGTTCGAAATGCGTCCTCCACGGCCATAAGTCAGCGAAATTCGCTGTAATTCATGCAGGTGAGCGTTTACGCAGGCCCGTCTACCTTGCGCTTTTCCGGCACGCACTCCACACACTACCGCCGCGACGCCTGTGCTGCCATGCGTTCCGCCAGCCAACGGCCAATCACAGACTGAATCGGATCGGATGTCTGCAGAACCTGTTGATTGATCCCCATTGTGCCACACATCTTTTCCAGCCCGGTTGAGAACTCTGCGTACTGCCGCAGGTATTCTTTCCGCAGGCGAATCGGATCCACCAGCAACCGGTGATCAACGTCTTCCAGATTCCGAAATTGAGTCGGACGTTCAAACGGAAAGCTGACTTCTTCCGGAGCCGCCACACGGAAGATAATCACTTCATGCTTCGCATGCCGACACCGCTGCAACGCCGCCTGGAGAGCTTCCAGTGAATCGAAACAGTCGCTGATCAGGATCAACAAACTGCGGCGTTTGATGATCGGCAAAGCAGACTCAATCACCCCCGCCAGGCTCGTGTCTTCACCAGGTGTTGTCAGCTCCAGGATATGCGTCATCTGACGAAACACATCTCGATTACTCGACGGTTTCAACTGCTCGCGAATCTTCGAATCGAACGTGATCATCCCCACCGAATCTCGCTGCGAAAGCAGCAACCAGGACAAAGCCGCCGCCAGCATGCGCGCATAATCGAACTTGCTCAACGTGCTTCCGGCATAGGCCATGCTTCCACTGGCATCCACCAGCAAGTGAGCCCGCAGGTTGGTTTCGTCTTCGAACTCCTTGATGTAGTAGCGACCCGTTTTTCCGTAGGCCCTCCAGTCGATGTGACGGATTTCATCGCCGGGATAGTATTCGCGATGCTCCACGAATTCGACACTGGAACCTTTAAACGGACTGCGGTGCCGGCCCATCATCAGTCCTTCCACCAACTGCCGCGCAATCAATTCCAACTTTCCGAACTTCGCCAGTTGAGTCGGATCGGAGGGTAAAGATGTGGGAGTATCTGACATATGGTCGCAGGACGGAACAGATTCACGGTTTAACGTCACGCAAGGCTACCGCCACTGACAAAGTTCGTCAACTCGTGGTCGTTCCTGCCCAGGGCGACGCAGTTTTTCACGGTGGGCAAATACCAGCACGAATCGCAAGCGAGTGAATCCGTTGCATCTCCGGTGATACACTCGCGTTTCGTGCATTTATTTGTCGACGTCAAACCGAAGAAGCGGCCGAGACGCTCGTGCTGCAAGCATGAGCTCGGCCTCGACCGCTTCAAGACTCAACATCAGCGACGATCACACAAGATCGTCGGCCAGTGAGATCGCGAAGTCGAATCCACGAAGTCGCAGGCCGCCTCTGGAGATCAACACGTCCAGTGAGTCACTGGTGATCGAAACCAGAGTCGATGGCAGAATAATGTGGATTTGATAGTCACCCGTCTCGTCGAAGTCGTCGAACAGATAGCGACCTTCGCTGTCAGTGAGAGCCGACGCGAGGATCGACCCTTCGTCGTTCAGTAGTTGTATTTCAATACCTTCGACACTGGTGTCGCTTCCCGATTCGGCGACGACCCGACGTGTCACTTCTGCTGTCGTGAAGAACACATTGTCCTGCAGATTGGTGACATTCGTGTTGCGCACGATAATGTCAGCCAGAGACGTCTGCTCGATCCTGCGGAGTTCGCTGCCGGAGAAAACGTTCTGATACCAGAGGCGGTCGCCGTCACGCAATCGAGTGAACTGATCGACGACAATTGTCTGGAAGGTTTCACCCATCGAGCTGCCGTCCAGATGATCTTCGGCCAGGCCACCGACCCACAGGTCGATATTGTCCACGCTGCCGTAGAGTTCGGCCAGCGTTTCCTGAACACCGACATCGGATGTGATGTCGGCGAACGATTCAACGCGTTCCAGGCCATAGGCTTCGCGCACAGTGTTATAGTCGGCCAGACCATGATCGCGGCCCCGCTGAATATTTAGAGCCACAAGGTCGAATCCGCCCTGGCCGGGCTCGCCGAACAGGAAGTTTCGCAGACTGTCGACCACCTGCAGATCGATTTCCTGAGATGTCGATGAAGCGACATACTTCAGGATAGAATCGATTCCGGTTTCCTTCAGCAGGTCCGGATTGAAGAATGCCTCCCGCAACGCAACTTCGTCGAACACCGCTCGGCCATCGTCGCCGAAGAATTCGATATCTTCGTTCAACGTGGAATGACCGAATCGGAAGGCAGCCGTGGAGAATTCATTCGCGATACTCGGATCGATCGACGCGTCGTAGCCGTCGTAGTCTGCCAACGCATCGACTCCAAGCAGCGCTGGCAGGTAATCGTTGTACGTGATCGACTGGATCTCCGCGATCACGACCGAACGTGCCTGCTGGTAAACCTGCTCGTCCGTTAAATCCGGATTCTCAGCGGAGATTCGGTCAGCCTGAAGGTTGTGTTCTCGCACGAACAGCGTTTGCATCGAAGTCAGGGCGATGTTCTCGTTCGCGCGAATGTCACCGGCCAGGAAAAAGCCATTTTCGTCGGTCGGCAGCAAACCATCGTCACCGATCAGCAAACGACCGCCTTCCGACGACCGCAGGGACGCGGCCGTCGCGGCATCGGAACCGTACACCTGCGAACCATCGCCCCATGACGTGATCTGAGTGATCTGTTCACGCGCTGTGTCTGCGCCGGTGGATTCGTCGAACAACGATCGTGACAGTGGAATCACCTGCGTCCCCGTGCCCTCCGGATCAAACAGCGGATCACCGGCCGGAACGGAGATGTTGAACGTCTCGCCATCCTCCTGAGATTCCGTCAGGTCAATATCGTGGTCGAGAAACTGTCCCCAGACGTAAGCAATCGCTTATATGTTTTCGCACATAACAACCTGCGAATTGCCGTTGCCTTACACACTGAGCTGAAATTGATATGTGCGATTATTTGTGGGCGGGTGCTTACAGGAACGCGGACAGGTCCCGATCGTTTGTGGCAGTTTCTTCATCCTGAGCTGACAAAGCGTTGCTGATCTCGCGGGCACTCGGTCGATCTTCGCCAGCCGGTGTTGAGATTCCGTCCGCATAGTCCGCTTCGGCAACTCGCAGAAGCTGTTCGTCGGTGCTGCCCAGTTCCGGGTTCTCGACGTTGTTTCCCGTTCCGTCTACCGACCGCACTTCAACGACCGGCGACTCTTTATCAAAGCGATCACGATGACGTCGTCGTTCATGTTGTCCTCGACGCTCATCAGGACGCGCCACTCGCTGTTGGAGACGCCGCAGGCGACGACCGGGCGTCAGAACTGCGTCCACCACAGTCGGGTCGACAACATCGGATTCTGAGGGCGACACTGGGGAGTCTTCGGTGGTGTCTTCTACCGCGTCCTCAACAATATCGGGGACGACTTCCTCAACGACGACATCGTCGGCAATGACCTCATCATCAGCGTTGAGAGTTTCCGTTTCTGAATCAACTTCCAGGCTCAACAGGTCATCGAGCATCTCCGACTGCAGGAATGCGTCATCGCTGGCGACTGAAGCCTCAACGACAGCTGCACCCTCAGCTACTGCTTCGTTCGACGATTCTTCGACAACATTATCGGTTTCATCGACTGTCACGTCGTCGACCGGATCTTCATCGACCGCAACATCAACTGGTGTGTCATCGACTGGCACGTCTTCGACAGACTCATCACCAGTTTCGCCGTCGACCGAATTCTCCTCGTCAACCGGGGCCTCGACAACGCGATGATCCGCCGGACGAACATGGCCTCTGGCTCGGTGATGACGATGGTGTGTTCTGTCAACTTCCGTTTCCTCGCCGTCAACAAGCTGCTCGACGGCATTCACGTCAACTTGCTGAACATTCGCATCGACGGCCGCCTCCAGCGTCATCTCTCCGCGAAAATGTCCCGCCATCATACCGGCCAGCAATGCCCGATTCTCCAGACTCTCCAGGCCCGCGATCGGTTGATCATTTCGTCGGCGACTCCGGCGACGATCACGGCGGAGGATGCCTTGCATGAAATTTCGTAGTGACGTTCGCATGAGTATGCTCCTGAGATAGAGATGGGTTAAATAGTGGAGCGAATTGGCGATGGCCAACTGCCGCTGTTCTGTATAACGCAGGAGTTGTTTTGCGTTTTTCGAATAACTTGTAGATTCCTGGTGCCGTTTTTTCGGAGTCGCCGGTGATCGGGGCGGAGCGACGGCCGGTGATATCGGGTTTTTAACCCGAAGAACGAAACTATTCCGACCAGAACCTCACCCTGGAAACGCCGCCTCGACCGTCGAATCTGCACACAGTTGTTGTTGCAGCTTCTTAAGCGACCTGTAGTATCGCGTGCGGGCGTTTGCGGCTTTCAATCCGACCAGTTCTGCGATTTCGCTCATCGTCAGACCCTCAAAATGACAGAGCGTGATGATCTCGCGATCGACTTGCTCCATGCCTTCCAACGTGGCCCGAACCTTCTCCAGATTTTCACGTCGGCACGCCGCTTCGCTGGGAGTCGTCAGGCTGGCCGCAAGAAATTCCGTAATCATGTCGGATGATGTCGGATTCCACCAACCATAGCCAACCGTCACTTCGCAGTTGACGTTTCGGTTTTGAGCCACGCAGTGCCGACGCTGCAGGTCGATCTAAAGAACGGGATGGAATCAGCGCATCAACGATCGGTATGGATTGCGGTGTCCTGCCCTGCGACGGATCCGCAGCGACATTCAACAGACTGCCAGTTGTCTCTTCGATTGGCCGCGGATTGTCCACGACTTGAGTATTCACGAATGGCGACGTCGTACTTTCCGCCCGACGTTGAATCGTTATCAGCGGCTTTTTTGGAACAGAAGCGGTCGCTGGGGGGACCTGACGATCACGTTGTCTTTGAGGCGGACGGACGGCGGCGTGTTGTTGTTTGCCGGGATTCTGTCGATGCTGGTTGGCGAAATCGTGGGGCGAAGGTTTGTGTCGTGATTCGCCTGCGACAACATGCGTGTCCAACTTGATCATCACGCTCGCGCCAGAGAGCACAACGCGAGCCTCAACCGCTTCACACATCCCGAGCAACATGGCGCGTCGACGCCTTCGAGGTGCTGCGGTCATTCCGGCGAAGAGGTTGTCTAGAAGTCGTTTCATGAAATTGACCCGTGGCGTTGCTGATTACGCGCCAAAGTAGCCATCATCACTCCGCGTGATGAGCTGCGCAGATGTCCGTAACGAATAAGCACCGCCGTTGTTCGGACGAAAGGCATTGTTCATGAGCGAATCCTCCGAACGGTCGAGCGACATGGTTTGTGGCGGCGAACTACCCAGCTCATCACGCGGAGCAACAATAGCTACATCTCGCGCTTCCTGCGTATCTGTCTGGCGACGCAGTATGCGGTCAAG
>CALFOL010000160.1 GCA_937919915.1 uncultured Planctomycetaceae bacterium | reverse complement strand
GAAACTTCCCAGATGATCGTGGTGTGCGTCATAAGATCGCTGACCCACGGGTACCACGCGATCCACGTCATATCGAGCGACTGATACTCCAGATTGGCGAACGCCAGCCAGACCGCCTCGCCACTCCACCACGCTGGCCCCTGCAGTTTTGAGAGCCCGGCACAGGCATAGATCACGCAGAAGTGCACCTGGATCAGACGAACAGCGAAATTCGCGGAGACACTCGGCGACAACGAAGGCACGATGCATTTCGTTGCTGCTGCCGTAGCACGCTTTTTCGCAATCCAGGCACGAATCAACCGGTCCGCTGAAAGGGCGTGACCCGACGGCCCGATGCACAGATAGAAGCACAGAATCCCGTTGATTTGATCAAGGCCGAAATTCGCCATGTGTGCGCGATACGCATACGAAATCGTAATGATCAGCGACAACACACATGTGACTCGTGTTGCCAGTCCGATCCAGAACATCACAAGGATGGTGATGCACACAACATGGAACGGCAGCAGCCACTCATCGGACACGTACCACAAGAACGAAGGTACGATCCGGCCCTCCTGAACGACAGCAAGAACATCCGGACCATTCCAGCCCGCTGAACCGAAGAAAGCCGGAAGGTTGAGCCCCCAGACCAAGTGTGTGTAGACCAGCATGCCGCCGACGAGCCACCGCATGATTCCCAGCACAGTCGGATCGCGTTTCGAGAACCAAAATCGGTCCCAGGCCTGCGTCACCATCTGCACTGAGCTGCGGATGTAATCGACCACCAGTGAACAGAAGAATCGCAGCATTGCCGAGACAGAACGACGTTGTGTTGCGGAACTCCGGCGCGGCACTGGCACGGCGGCTGTCGCTGAAGTTTTATTTTTTTCCTCCCATTGAAAGATCCCCAGTGGTTGTTCTTCGTAGAGATCGCTGTCATCAAGCGACCCGCCCGCTCGGATACGTTCGACCGCTGACAGGTCATGACGAACGGTCGACAACGCTACACTGACCGCGTTGTGTTCGCGGCACTGATTTCGGGCCTAACCCCGAGCAAGGACACGCTGCAGTTCCGGGTCCGCGTTTCCCAGGAATTCTGAAAGCATGAAATGGCGGTGATAGTACAGCCGTGGAGTGATGTCGAAGTTCGGAAACCGACCTGACTTGGTGGAGCCGTCTTCAAGAGTGGCGGTCCATGACACCAGATTGCTGCTTCCGGGCTGCGGCGAAAAATAGTGAAAACCGTGATTCAGATAGAACACTTCAAGATATGGACCGACGACCTCCCAGACATTGCGTGCAGTCTGAGACGAAGGACCAACAGTGGCCGGAGCCGCTATGATCGCCGTCAAATGCTTGATTAGCCACGCGTTCACGCACCAGAAACCGAGTCGTCGCAGCACGCGACGTTTCTGCGGAGCGTCACCGTTACTCGTGTCTGATGCCTCGGGGGCCGACATGTTTTTTTGACGACTGCACCCGTTGGGACGAGAATTCATGGCCACGGGGGTGGCAACCACTTTGGTCCGATTGTGTGTCCCAGCTCGTGCCGTCGCTCTGCGGAACCCGTTCGACTTTGACTCCGTTTGGGGCATTCGTAACTGACGCTGGACTAATCGTCGGCTAACTGTCCTGAGTGATGGCACTCAAATGTCGATGCGTTTTTCGTGAAAATTTGGCGGCCTTAACGTTTCTGATATCCATTCGTGAGCAACCAAAGTTCCAAAGCCTCCTCAACGATATCCTGCACTGAGTGCGGAGTGACCCCATCCAGTGGTCGCGTGAGTGACACACGTTTCACGTCGGAAGCTATTTCCGGACGTGTCCGCGTCTCCGACATTCCTTTGGGAAGTGCAATCTATGAATAACGTAAGGGGGCAGGAGCCAAATATTGAAACCATTCGATTTTCTTTGGTCTGCCTCTGTTCCTGATCGTTGATTCCAGGCCAAGGTGTTTCGCGGTACTTTGAACCCAGTCCTCTGCTCCCAAAGGGCGATTTCTCTCTATGCTGATCTTCACCGCATCGGCCTCTTTTTTTTTGGCCAGTACGTCGTTGACTCGTTGAATCCACCGAGGAAGTCGCTTGACAGTCCATGGCGAAAAGTCGATGACGGTGTCTCCGTCGTGCCAGTTCCTAAGACTTCCCCTACGCCTATCCTGTATCTGCCAGTTTTCCACGCGAATTGACGAACGAATTCCTCAGGTGGACTTCCCACGCTTAGAATGCGGTAGTCAGGTAAATTCCATACTTCCCACAACGGCTGTTGGAATGGTTCTTCTTTTGTTAACTCACAAGGCCCACGAAGCAAGGTCAGACGGCCTCGCCGGCCGTCTCAGGGGAACGTGACCTACAAAGGGGATCCACCATCGAAGAGACACCGCACAACCCGTTTCAACCGCCCGAAGCTGCGAATGAAACCGCCAGCCTGTCGCCGGATACCGAGTTTCTGGTGTCTGATAAATGCGTCCTGTGCGGCGACGAAACTGTGTTGCCGCAACTGTGCATTGTCTCGGGGCGGGCACTGGATCTGGTTTCCCAATCCGCGAAGCTGA